>JAQBNN010000304.1 GCA_028288505.1 Segetibacter sp.
TATTGCACAGTTGGTTTGCACCTGACAGAATAACAACAATTGCAATCCCAATGACAGGGCAAAAAAATGACCTACAGTATTAGTGTAAGTCATCAATTTTCAGTGGGCCCACCTGGGCTCGAACCAGGGACCACCTGATTATGAGTCAGGTGCTCTAACCAACTGAGCTATAGGCCCGTTCCTCGTTCAAGAGGAATGCTTCTTGCGAAACGGCTGCAAATATAAAATTTTTAGCTTTCCAACCTTCATTATTTTTGCGGCCAATGGAAAATATTAAGAATATCATTTTCGACCTTGGTGGGATCTTTATTGATATAGATTATTTTAAAACGGAAAAGGCTTTTGTTGAACTTGGAATCACCAACTTTTCTGAGAAATTTACCCAGCACCATGCTGATCCTCTTTTTGAAGACCTGGAGAAAGGAATGATCACTCCCGAGCAATTCTATAACGCCCTTCGCAACACAACCAATCCTAAGCTTACTAAAGATGAAATAAGAGATGCATGGAACGCTATGCTTGGCGGCTTTGCTCCCAAAAAGCTGGAGTGGCTAGAAGGCATAAAGACAAAGTATAAGATCTACCTGTTTTCGAACACTAATAAAATTCATTACGATGCTTTCCAGGAAATTTACAAGCAGCAGACAGGCGGTGGAAACTTCGACGATTATTTTATAAAAGCATATTACTCCCACTCCCTCGGCTTGCGTAAGCCTTACCCTGAGGCTTTCCAGGCACTGCTTAAGAAAGAAAACCTAAAAGCCGCTGAAACTTTGTTTATCGATGATACTGCTAAGAACATTGAAGGTGCAAAGAAAGTTGGATTACAGACTATTCTACTGCAGGCCCCAAAAACAGTATTAGACTTAGCATTATAGGAGCCGATGATTATTGTACTGAAAGTACAAGTGAGTGACACAACGATGATGACCAAAGGACACCTGCCGGCTCCATAATTCTCTCATTACCACAAGCGATGGCTTATCTTTTGAATGCAGTATCGAAAATTTTGCATGCCGGAAGGACCATCGATAATTATTTTAAAAGAAGCCGTACAGGAATTTAAAGGTCAAAAAATTATAGCTGTTAGCGGTAATAGCAAAATTGGTATTGAACGGCTGCACGATAAAACCATTACCGACTTTAAAAGCTGGGGTAAACATTTTCTTATTTGTTTCGATGATTTTAGTGTCAGGATCCATTTCCTGCTGTTCGGCTCTTACAGGGTGAACGAACAAAAAGCCACACCACCTCGGCTCGGGTTGCAGTTTCAAAATGGCGAACTAAACTTTTATGCATGCTCCATACAATTTATTGAAGAGGACCTCGATAAAATCTACGATTGGACCGGCGACGTAATGAACGATAACTGGGATGCGGCAAAGGCGAAAAAGAAACTAAAAGCAAAGCCTGAAATGCTTGCATGCGACGCCCTGCTCGACCAGGACATTTTTGCCGGCTCCGGCAACATCATAAAAAACGAAGTGCTGTTTCGTATAATGGTTCAGCCCGAAAGTAAGATTGTGGCTTTGCCGGCAAAAAAGTTGAACGAACTTATAAAAGAGGCCCGCAACTACAGCTTCGACTTCCTGGAATGGAAGAAAGCCTATGTGCTAAAAAAGCACTGGCTTGCGCACACCAAAAAAATGTGTCCCCGCTGCGATATTCCTTTTGTAAAGCAATACTTAGGCAAAACAAAGCGCCGTAGTTACTACTGCATAAATTGCCAGGTTTTCTATGCCTAACGCCTTTAGTTTTTGGGTAAATTTTTCAATTAAAGGCGCCAAGCCAAATTTTTGGTACAAATATTTATGTAGATATGGTATAATTATATCATCTAAAAACTAAGATCATGTTTGTTCCATTAATATTTCTGGTAATCGTTCTGTTTTTTGTAGTAATGTTTATGGTAATCAATGCCCGGAAAAAAGACAAGGGAAACAGGAGAGGGGCTTAAACACCGCGATACACAAACAAAAAAGCTATCCTTTTACAGATAGCTTTTTTAAAAACCAACTCCTATTGTAGATTCCTATTGTACTCTTATGTTTGCTGTATCAGGGTGCGAAGTATCCAAATCGGTACCCTTATCATTATCGTAGGCGCCTGGGTTACTGTTCAAGGTTTTATCGTCTGTGTAATTAGAGTCGTTTTTCTCCTGGTTAGCGTGGTCCACGGGGTTAGTACAACCAACAGAATATAGTACCACGCCCAATAGCAATAATTTCTTCATAACGTTGTTTTTATTAGCACCTCCTTTTAGTTTGCAATTATTTTGCCACCCGTGCTGCTGCACTTTAATTGCCCGGTGTTCTATTTATTCTACACTCTTTGTTCAATACGGGTAATGCAAGTTTATGCATCTGCAATGTTTTTGTACATAGCTTTTAGTCATCTATTAAGCATCGTTGTGTCACTCACTTGTACTTTTTCCTCTTTACTCTGCGGCTATTAAAAACGCAAAGCCTGAGCAGATCCCCTAGTAGCGCACCTGACAAAAGTTATTGCATAGGGGACGTCAGCCGGTTGGGTGCCGAGCGAAGCGAAGGCATGCTGAAACATGCGAAGCAGTTTCAGCAACAAGCGGGTGGTCCCGTTGCAATAACAAGCCATGCGGCTTGAGCTTAAAGCGCTTGCATAGGCGGTATTAAGTGAGTTTAGAAGATAATTCTGCCTGGTCTCCAAAGACAACTTGCTGTCTTCGCGTTTACAAAACCGAAGGCACAACTTCTTAACAAACATTTCATGCGTATTCTTTTGAACTTAGCCCTTTAAGCGGGGGTTTTTCCTTTACTTTTGTGAATTGCCCTTTTTTGAACCAAAACCGGTACTTCCGGGAAGATTTTAGCGTTACTGTATATATTAAAAGGGGATCAAACAACCGATAATTCATGGCTTTACCATATTTAGTAAAACATATTTATAACAACGGAACAGACGAGGTAATAAGGCGAGGTAAAAAGATTCATGCGCTTGGGCACGTAGAGCTGATTGAATACGATGACCTGATGGGCACCGTTACCTTTCGTGTGAAGGATGATATTTACTCCACTTACTATAAGGTGAACGTTAGCAAGTTTAAAGAGGCCTCCTCCGTTTCTATCCGGTGCTCCTGTCCTTATAACCTGGGTGAAATCTGCCGACATGAAGCCGGCGCTTTGTTCCAGCTACAAGAATTGCTTGACAGGAATATGCTGGGCGAAAAAGACCTGGTATACGATCAAAAACATACGGTGGTAAAAATGAAAGTGCTTGATCTTAAGATGATCAAAATGCTTTCTGCACCTCAATCGTACCTGAACGCGGATGAGTATTTAAAAAATAACAAAGCTACCATTGTTGAAGCCAAAGACGAAAGAGTAAAGGCCCAGCTTAAAATGGGCGGGGAGGAATTTAAAATCCTGATCCAAAAGAACGAGGAAAGAAATTTCGACACCAGTTGCAATTGCAACAGCGACCCGAAACATCCGCTATGCCTGCATAAAACGATCGTCTTTGTACAATTATACCATAAGTATGGTTCGTCTTACTTTGACACCATTCGTAATTGGGATAAAGAAAAAAATAAGCTGCTCGAAGCTTATGGCTATTCGTTAAGCGACGACCTGAAAGGGAAATTCGAATTCGCCTATAAAGAAGGGAAACCTTTTTTACGTGTCCTTGATACTTCAATAAAAAGAATTAATAACCCACTTACTGCAGCAAGACCAGTTGTAGCAAGTGAGCCCGTAGTGGCAGCTTTAGAAGCAGAGGATGAGGTGAAGATGGCTGCCATGCAACTTGGAGTAGTGCTTGTATTTACCGATGAGCAATACCCTTTTGTTGTGGTGGAAGGCGTACAGGGAGAAGCCGATGAAGAGCGCAATGCTTTTACCAGTAAAGTAGAAAAGCTTGACTTGGGAAAGTATATAAATACAGAAGTATTCAGCGATGATGACAAAGCACTTGTTCAGCAGCTGCGGAAGTTTAGCGCAGCAGAGGTAAATCGTTTTTTAAACCGCAATTCACCCTTCAGCGGTATTTGGGAAAATATAGTGCAGCAGCACAACGACGAGTTGCCCGAAGAAACAAGAAGTCTGATTGTAGAATACCTGCATCCTAAGTATAAAAAGGTATTTGCTGAGGCACATCCAAATTTTACTTTTTTCCTGCCGGAAAAGAAAAGCTTTACAACAGCGAACCTGCAAAAAATCCATTTAAGCGACGAACCTGCGAGCCTCAGTTTCAGTATTAATTATACAGGAAGCACTTACGAAATAAAATGCTTTGCACAAGTAAACCATGCTGAAGTAGACCTTACGCAAAACGAAAGCACATCACCGCTATTATTCATTCACAACGAGTCATGTTATTTGTGGAAGGTTGCTGAAGACGTATTGGTAGCAGAAAGGTTTATGCCGTCAGGTAAAATTGTAATTACGGAAGACGATTGGGGAAGAAGACTACAGGATTTTATATTGCCGCTTACGAAAAAGTACATTGTACAATTCAATAATGTAAAGCGCGAGGTAATAAAAGATTGCAAGCCCGAAGCTAAACTGCTGCTGAAAGAAAAAGGTGATTACCTGGTGTTTCAACCCATTTTTAGCTACAAGGGTTACGAAGTAAAGCCACACGACAAAGAAAAAGTGATTCTACCCCAAGGAGATAGGTTGTTAATAATACACCGAAATGTAGAGGCAGAGAAAGAATTTATAAGCAAAGTTGAGAACCTACACTCCCAATTTATTAAGCCTGAGGAAAGTGATAACCTGGTTCTTAAAGGCGGCGAAGTTTTAAAAAATAACTGGTTCTTCCTATTTATAGATGCGATGAAGGAAATGGAAATTCCTGTGTTCGGATTTGAAGCACTCAAAAATTTCCGTTTTAATACAGCAAAGCCCTCTACCAAAATTTACATTAGTAGCAATACCGATTGGTTTGATGCAAAGGTTGAAATACATTTTGGAGAACAAAAGATAACAGTCGCTGATGTAAAGAAGGCACTTGCGAACAAGCAGCAATTCGTACAATTACAGGACGGGTCGTTAGGTATACTTCCCGAAGAATGGATCAGGAAATACTCGTTGTTGTTTAGAGTCGGGGAAGGAAAGAATGAGAAGATAAAATTAAGTCGCTACCACTTCGGGGTGATAGAAGAGTTGTACGAAAACCGGGACGAAGAAGAGCTATTTTTTCAACTGGAAGAGCGCTATGATAAGCTGAAAAATTTCAGCCAGATTGACCCTGTTGAACCTCCTGCACATTTGAAACCTATCTTAAGGCCCTACCAGGAATCAGGTTTCCAGTGGTTGAATTATTTGAACGAAGTTAAGTGGGGCGGTATACTTGCCGATGATATGGGTCTTGGTAAAACTATACAAGCCTTATCGTTTCTTAACCACCTAAAAGAAACAAACGGAACTTTAAAAGCGCTTGTTATTTGCCCCACTACGTTGATGTATAACTGGGAGAACGAGATAAAGAAGTTCACACCAATACTTACACATTATACTCACCACGGCGGATTACGTAACAAGCACGAAGTAACACATGGCAAAGCTGACGTTATTATTACAACTTACGGCACCCTTCGTAGCGATATAAAAGTGTTTGTAGAAACTAATTTTGATTACGTCATCTTAGATGAGAGCCAGGCAATCAAGAACCCTTCAAGCAAGGTGACTAAGGCGGTGGGCTTACTTAAAGCAAGAAGCCGCCTATGCCTAAGTGGTACGCCTTTACAGAATAATACTTTCGACATATTTGCTCAAATGAACTTCCTTAACCCAGGCATGCTTGGTACTATGGAATTCTTTAAGCAGGAGTTCTCTATACCAATTGACAAGTTTGGCGAAAAGGAACAAAAGGAACACCTAAGAAAGCTGCTGTATCCATTCATTTTAAGAAGAACAAAAGAGCAGGTTGCAAAAGATCTACCTGACAAGACAGAGATGATCTTGTTTTGCGAAATGGGTGATGAGCAGCGTAAGATCTACGACGCCTACCGCAATGATTTCCGTGATAAGATATTAGGTGTGGTAGAGCAGCAAGGTATTAATAGGTCGCAGCTTACCATCTTACAGGGCCTTATGAAGTTGCGCCAGATTTGTGACAGCCCCGCTATCATGAATGAAGAAGAGAAGTTCCCTAACGTATCTATTAAGCTTGACGAACTGGTTCGCGAGATCACCGAAAATATTAGCAACCACAAGGCACTTGTGTTTTCACAGTTCCTCGGTATGCTGCGTTTGGTGCGCGAAAGGCTCGATGAGATGGGAGTTGAGTACGAATATTTCGATGGAAGTACGGCGCCACCTGAAAGGGAACGCGCCATTCAAAACTTCCAGAACAACGAGCAGTGCCGCGTGTTCCTCATCTCGCTAAAAGCCGGTGGTGTTGGTCTTAACCTTACCGCTGCCGATTATGTCTACATAGTCGATCCATGGTGGAACCCTGCAGTAGAACAACAGGCGATAGATCGTACGCATCGTATCGGCCAGACCAAAAATATCTTCGCCTACCGCATGATTTGTAAGGACACAGTTGAAGACAAGATCCTGTTACTTCAGGAAAAGAAAAAAGCCTTAGCCGCAGATCTTATTACAGACGATGCCGGTTTTGTAAAGAACCTTACAAGAGAAGACCTGGAGTACTTATTTAGTTAATAGCATTAAAATGTTCGAAATAAAAAAGATCCTCAAACGAGGATCTTTTTTATTATACATTCTTTTCTTTCGTTGCCAACATTAGTTCTTTTATGAGTCATCGTTGTGTCACTCACTTGTACTGCAAATCTTTATTCTGCTTAGAAGAATACATTTTAAAGGATCAAAATAATGAACATGTGACTTGTTCAATCAACTACAACTGTACAAGTGTGCGACGCAAGGATGCTTAATAGTATTACTAAAGCTAACTACATAAAAAAGACCCAGAACCGGTTTTTTAACCCGCAATCAACTCCCCGTTTTTATACAAAGGCAGAACGTTTGCCACGTCTTCAGTCACACAATAGTGAAGGTCTTTCTCCAACCCATAAGCAGCGAGGCGATGCCAGTGCGTTGTTTTTTGGATGAAGTCATGTATATCGTTCTTATGCAAGTCATACATGTTCTCCGCCATCAAGCTCGCATCGCAATGAATGGTGAAGTGTTCTTTAATGCGGCTCACCACTGCCCCGGCAAACAAGGTATCCTCCAGGTTAAACCTGTCCTTCCAGGCGGAGCAGCCGAGCACTACTTTTTTATTTTGTTTTACCAGGTGATCGCAAACCGCACCCAGGTTAGGAAACGAGCCGGTGATGACATGATCGCAACCATTAGCGATGGCCATGTGCAAAAGTTTGGTTCCATTTGTTGTGGTAAGCACAAGCGTTTTGCCTTCAATAAATTCCCTGGGGTATTCGGCGGGAGAGTTGCCGTACATTAAACCTTCAATTACCTTACCGTCGCGTTCGCCGGCAGTTATGTAACCATCAACAAGGCTACCGATCCTTTTACACTCGTCAACTGCAGCAACAGGAATAACTTTTTCTGCGCCGTTAAACAAAGCGGTTGCAATTGTTGACGTTGCCCTGAACACATCAATAATTACAACAATGGTATCAGTAAGATCGTATAGGTGAATGAGTGCGGGCGAAAGGCACGTGTAAAGATTAGGCTTATTCATGGGCCGCAAAGATATATTGCGGGTTAATAAGAAAACATTTGGACTAGCTTTTCTTCTTATAGCGCAATTCCACATTAGACACGCCGGCATTTAACATACCAATTTTGCGTGCTGCACGTTTGCTCAGGTCTATTATTCTGCCTGCTACAAAAGGTCCGCGGTCATTTATTTTTACGTTTACGCTTCGTCCGTTAGCTAGGTTTACCACTTTTACGTTGGTGCCAAAGGGTAGCGTTTTATGCGCAGCGGTTCTTTTCCATTGCCTGAATTTTGCGCCGCTTGCTGTTGGTCGTCCTTTAAATTTATCAGCGTAGTACGAGGCTTTGCCCGTTTCCATTACCGGCTTACCGCATGATGAAATAATAACTACAAGTGCTATTAATCCTTTAATATAAAATGGCTTTCCACTTATTGCTTTCTGCATAATCTTTTATTACTGCATTTCGTTTCTCTAATAAGTTCTTCATGTAGCCCTGCAGGTAAACTTTGCTAAAGAACTTACCAAGACCACCATAAGGAACTTCAAAAGAAAAGACATCTATCATTAAAGTTCCGTTGGCTACTTCCTTAAAATGATGCTCGTGCTTCATGCTTTTAAAATCGCCGGTAACCATTTCATCGGTAAACGAAGTAAAGTGTTTTACCGAGGTCATCTTTACTTGCAAAGACCGTTGTTTAAACAAATGCTTTGCCTGCCATGTTACCGTTTCATTTAGTTCAAGCAAGCCGGTACTTTTTCCTGCAATTGCCCTTTCGCCGGTGTGCTGCATGCTAAGTTGATGCAACGAAATACTTCGGCTAAGGTTAAAAACAGTTTCGGCAGGTGCTGCTATAAAAGTGGTAAGGTCAATGGTAGGCATAAGTTACATGCGAAGCAATATTACTTTACACAATTACATCATTAAGCAAACAGGTGAAAAATTTTGTTATCTAACATCGGTTTTTCATAGCAGCATCGTTGTGTCACTCACTTGTACTTTAAGTGCAATCAGCAACCCTGGTTTCACTATTGTACCCCCCTATTAAAAATGCTAGGTAAGACCTAAAGACCTACTATACAAACGGAAACTTAACCACCTTAGCTTCCAGGTGCCTATCCCGAATTTTAATAAAGATCTTAGAATCGATCGATGCATATTCTTTAGCTACGTAACCAAGCCCAACGGCCTTACCTAACGATGGAGCTTGCGTGCCGCTGGTTACTACGCCAATATTCTTTCCGGTTTCATCAACAATCTCGTAACCGTGCCTTGAAATTCCTTTGTCAACCATTTCAAAACCAATCAACTTACGTTTAACGCCTTCAGCTTTTTGCTTTTCCAATATTTCTTTAGCAGTAAAGTCTTTGGTAAATTTAGTGATCCATCCAAGGCCACCTTCAAGTGGAGTGGTTGTATCATCGATGTCGTTACCATATAAGCAATAGCCCATTTCTAAACGAAGAGTGTCTCTAGCACCTAAACCAATCGGTTTTATTCCTTGTGGCTTTCCTGCTTCAAAAATAGAGTCCCAAATCTTTACCGCATCATCGCCTTTGTCTTCAAAATATATTTCAACGCCACCGCTTCCTGTGTAGCCTGTTGCGCTTACCAAAACATTGGCTACTCCTGCAAATGTTCCTTTTACAAATGTGTAATACTTCAGGTTCATAATATCCATCTCGGTAAGAGGCTGCAATATTTTAGTAGCATTAGGTCCTTGTATTGCCAGCAAGCAAGTCTTTTCGCTTATGTTGTGCATCTCAACATTTTTGGTGTTGAACCCGCTTATCCAGTTCCAGTCTTTTTCGATGTTGCTTGCGTTTACCACCAGCATGTACACTTTGTTTTCTTCTATGCAATAAATTATCAGGTCGTCTACAATGCCCCCATAATCGTTGGGCAGGCAACTGTATTGGGCTTTTCCTGCTGTTAGTTTAGCCGCATCGTTAGTGGTCACTCTTTGTATAAGGTCTAAAGCATTTTCTCCTTTCAAGATAAATTCACCCATGTGGCTAACATCAAAAACACCTGCGTTATTGCGTACGGCGGCATGTTCATCATTAATGCCAGTATAACTTATTGGCATGTTATAACCTGCAAATGGTGCCATTTTTGCTCCAAGTTCAATGTGCCTTTGGGTAAATGGGGTATTCTTCATATGGCTTTATTATTGCGGCAAAAATAGGTGAAAGCCTTTTGGCTTAAAAACAAAAAGATTGCGCCTTTACTAAATTTTTAAAAAGGTGAGCTATAATTTATAGTTATCGTGATGCCATATAAATTGCGGTTCAAGTGAGTGACACAACAATGACGACTGAAGAGCTGCTACTTACCACCGAAGGGTTCAATATATAGAAAGAATTTATTCCTTAATAAACAATTAGAATGAATAGATTAAGGTTCTAATCAAAACAGTTTCTAACTTTGAGAGAAGCAGCAAAACTATCCATATCCGAGGAAAACATATTCTTTAAACTATTGTTATTCATTCATTAAAAACAACTTTATGATCGAGGTAAATGAAAATGGAAATCACTCATCGAGTGGGAACGGCCTTAACGCAGAAAGTTCTAACGGCGAGGGTTCCAATATATTAACTACCCGACAGGGCCACCCGGTTTCGAATAACCAAAGCTTAAGAACCGTAGGCAATAGGGGTCCTGCCACTTTAGAGAATTATCAGTTTCTTGAGAAAATGTCACACTTCGACCGTGAACGTATACCTGAAAGAGTTGTACATGCACGGGGCACAGGTGCCCATGGTTTTTTTGAAGCTTACGGCACTGTAGGAGATGAACCTGTTTCAAAATACACACGGGCAAAATTATTTCAGGAAAAAGGTAAGCAAACACCGGTATTCGTTCGCTTTTCAACTGTCGGCCACGGTATTCATTCTCCTGAAACATTAAGAGACCCGCGAGGTTTTGCCGTAAAATTTTATACAGAAGATGGTAATTGGGATTTGGTGGGTAACAATCTGAAGATATTTTTCATTCGGGATGCAATAAAATTCCCTGATCTTATACACTCTCAAAAGCCTGACCCTGTTACCAACATACAAAGTGGTGAACGTATTTTCGACTTTATTTCTAATACGCCGGAAGCCATGCATATTGTTACGTTTTTATTCTCACCATGGGGCATTCCTGCAAACTATCGGCATATGCAAGGGTCGGGTGTAAATACATACAAGTGGGTAAATAAAGAGGGTACAGGCGTATTAGTAAAGTACCATTGGGAACCTTTACAAGGCATTAAAAACCTTACCCAAGAACAGGCCCAGGAAATACAAGGCAAAAACTTTAACCACGCTACACAAGATTTGTACGAAGCAATAAAAAGAGGTGATTTTCCACAATGGGAGCTGCTAGTACAAATAATGGAAGATGGTGAACATCCCGAACTTGATTTCGATCCTTTAGACGATACCAAACTGTGGCCACAGGATATGTTTCCATGGCTTCCGGTTGGTAAAATGACCCTAAACCGTAACCCCGAAAACTTCTTTGCCGAAGTAGAGCAATCCGCATTTGGTACAGGCGTTTTGGTTGATGGATTAGATTTTTCTGACGATAAAATGTTGCAGGGCAGAACGTTCTCTTACAGTGATACGCAACGTTACCGTGTAGGTGCCAACTATCTTCAATTGCCAATTAATGCTCCCAGGAAACACGTGGCTACCAACCAACGCGATGGCCAGATGGCTTACCGCCAGGATATTGTTCCCGGGCTTAATCCACATGTAAATTACGAGCCCTCTTCATTAGGAGGGTTGAAGGAAGCTCCCAAGCAGGGCGAGGATCATACCCCGCAATACAATGGACGTTTGGTGCGTGAGAAAATTAACCGGACAAACGATTTCAAGCAAGCTGGCGAAAGGTACAGGCTGCACGAAGATTGGGAAAAGGATGACCTTATTTCAAATCTGGTAAACGCACTTGCGCCTGCCAACAAAATCATTCAGGATAAGATGATTGAACTTTGTACAAATTGTGACCCTGAATACGGACAGCGGGTAGCTAATGGTATTAAAAAAGCTACAGAAATGATGAAGAAGGAAAATTTTGAAGCCCCTTCGGGTAGCAACGCACAAAAGGAAGAAGCCGTGCAACAAGCTGAAGAAGTTTCGAAAGAAGCCAGGCCTTACTAGTAAAAATCAGGAAGGTTAAATAGCTGATAATACAAAGCCTGCTGAAATTTGCAGGCTTTGTTCTTTTAAAAAAGGTGTCTGAAATTTATTTAGTGGACAAAGTCACTTTACTCAACATTGTTGTGTCACTCACTTGTACTGCAAATTCTTATGCAGTTTTAGGCTGCTATTATAGCTATACCCCGGCTTTTAAGAGCTTTCTCAAACAGTCTTCCACCTCCTTAGGATAGTGCAAATGCTCCAGAAAATGAATCCTTTCAGCCAGAGAATCTGGAGTATCATGTTCCTGCACAATACATTTTGCCTGCAATACAATGTCGCCATTATCATACTGCTCATCTACCAAATGAATAGTTATTCCACTTTCCTTTTCGCCAGCAGCAATCACAGCAGCATGCACAACCCCCCCATACATTCCTTTTCCCCCATATTTTGGTAGTAAAGCAGGGTGAATATTTAATATCCTGCCGGGATAAGCATTAATAATAGTGGCAGGTACCTTCCATAAAAAACCCGCTAAAACAATAAAGTCAATGTAGTGCTCTTGCAACTCATGCACATAACCATCTCCCCTAAAGAACTTTTCTTTTTCAATTATCAGTGTTTGTACCTGATGTTGCGTTGCAATACCTAACACCCCTGCAGAGGATTTGTTAGAAACGATAAGAGTCACTTTACCAAGCTTACTTTGTTCCGGCTGCTCAAAATGCTCAATTATTTTGCTTGCATTACTGCCTGCACCAGAAGCGAAGATGGCAATGTTTGCAATTCGGGCTATCCCATTTCCCATTTTCTAAAAGTTTCGAAAGCTGTTACAAAAGCAGCAAAGGTGGGGGAAAATTATCACTAAAAACGGCGTTCCTATATAGATAAATAAAATGTAATTTCTGCTTACAATATAATGACAATTATAAAAACCATATTTTTAAAATCATCCGAAACCCTTGATGTACAAAGGAAAATTTTTTTTTAACATGTTGATATATTGTGAAGATCGTACCCTATTTTTGCAGCCACTTTAGGAAATTTTTCCACTCAAAGCACAACTACTTGTGTATATGATTCAGCACAGACGTATAGATAAGAAATTCGCGTTAGTTCTAGTTTTTACTATTTGTTTTTCATTCGTTAATAAAATATTTGCTCAACCAAACGGACAGGCATTATTCTCTTCAAATTGCGCCAGCTGCCACGCGGTACATAAAAATCTTACAGGTCCTGCACTAGCAGGAGTTGAAGCTCGCTGGGGTAAAAAAGAGAATTTGCATGCGTGGATCAAGAACAGTAGCGCTTACCTTAAAACAGGCGATCCTTATGCAACTGCATTGTACAACCAGTACAACAAAACCAACATGCCTGCGTTTACCAGTTTAACTGAGCAGGATATTGATGCTATTCTTGCTTACGTAAATTCAGTACCTGCTCCTGGTACTGGTGACTCGGCAGCAGGTGGAGGCGCTTCATCTGCCGCAACCGAATCAGACAACACCCTGCTTTTTGGCATTCTAACACTCATACTTGCAGTTATTGCATTAGTATTATTACAAGTAAATAGTAACCTAAGAAAATTATCAGCGGAGAAGGAAGGCGAACATGCCCTTGAGCCGGTGCCTTTTTACCGTAATAAAGCCTACATTGCTGTTATCACTGTCGTTTTATTCTGCGTAGGCGGTTACTTAACTACTACAGGCGCAATTGGTTTGGGAAGAACGCCAGATTACCAGCCCATCCAACCTATATATTATAGCCACAAGGTACACGCAGGTACTAACCAAATCAGTTGTCTCTACTGTCATGGTGGAGCACAGGAAGGCAAACACGCTAACATTCCTTCTATTAATGTTTGTATGAACTGTCACATGGCAGTAAATGAGTACACCGGTAAAGACAAATTATATAAAGAGGACGGAACTGAAATTAATGGTACGGCCGAAATTCAAAAGCTGTACAAGTATGCAGGTTACGATCCATCAGTTAACAAGGTTTGGACTCCTAATAACAAGGCAACTCCTATAGAATGGGTGAAAATTCACAGCCTTCCTGATCACGTTTACTTTAACCACTCTCAACACGTAAAGGCGGGACAAGTAGCCTGTCAAACCTGTCATGGAGAGATCCAGAAAATGGATGAAGTAAAGCAATTTGCAGATCTAAGCATGGGCTGGTGTATCAATTGCCACCGTACAACTAAAGTTCAGTTTAAAGACAACGGCTTCTACAGTATCTATCAAAAATTCCACGAGGATTTGAAAAATGGAAAAATTGATAGCGCAAAAGGAATTACCGTTGAAAAGATCGGCGGTACAGAGTGTCAAAAGTGCCACTACTAACTTTCACTGTTAGCAAAAGAATAAGTACGCAAAATATTTTTTGAAGAATAACAAATAATCGTAGAAAAGGTGGTACTAACAAAGGTCAGTGCCACCGTCAACTAAATAAATTATGGAGCAAAAAAAGCACTGGCAAAGTTTTGGAGAGCTAAATGAATCAGCTGATTATCAAACCGCTGCTAAAGACGAGTTCCAGGAAGATTTGCCGGTAATAGAAGATGATAAAGGTCTGCTAGAAGCAAAAACTCCACGTCGTGACTTTCTCAAATATTTAGGTTTCAGTACAGCTGCAGCTGCAGTTGCAGCAAGTTGCGAAATGCCTGTAAAAAAGGCCATTCCTTATATCAACAGGCCAGAAGATATTATTCCTGGTGTAGCTAATTTTTACGCAACCACTTTTGTTCAGGATGGTGAGGTGGTGAGCATGCTTGCAAAAGTTAGAGATGGACGCCCAATTAAATTGGAAGGAAACGAATTATCTCCTTTTACTGAGGGCGGTACTTCTGCACGTGCCCAGGCATCTGTTTTAGATCTTTATGATACATCAAGGCTTCCTTTCCCTGTTGCAAACAAAAAGGAAGTAAGCACATTTGATGCTTTAGATAAAATGATAACAGCAGATATTGCCGCATTAGGTGGAGCACCAATTGTATTATTATCTAATAGTATCTGTTCTCCAACAAGTCGAGATATCATTACTCAGTTTCTTGCAAAGTTTCCTGGTAGTCGCCATGTAGAATACGATGCAATAAGCTTTAGTGGAATGTTGCAGGCTAATGAAGCTTCTTATGGTCGCAGGGTTATACCTACCTACAACTTTCAAAGTGCTAAGGTAATTGTTAGCTTAAGTGCAAACTTCCTTGGTGCCTGGTTAAGCCCTGTTGAAATTAACAGGCAATACTCAAAAGGCAGAAAGATCAACGAGAATAACCCTACTATGAGCCGTCACTTTCAGTTCGAAAGTATGATGAGCATGACAGGGGCAAACGCTGATTATCGTTATAACCATCGTCCAAGCGAAACTGGTGCGATAGCTTTAGCACTTTATGCTGCTTTAGGTGGGGCCGTAACTGCTCCTGTTTTAAAAGATGAAAACCTGAGAAAAGGTATTGCAAAAGCTGCAGCTGAATTGCAGGCAAACAGGGGAGCTGGTCTTGTAGTTGCGGGAAGTAACGATCCAAACATTCAGCTTATTGTAAATGGTATTAATGAACTGATAGGTGCTAACGGTACCACTATAGATTTTGGTCGTCCTTACAATACTCGTCATGGTATTGATGAAGACATGGTAAGATTAGTAAACGATATGAACGCCGGTTTAGTGGGTGGATTAATTATACACGACGCTAACCCAGTTTATAACTACTTTGATAGTAAGCGATTTGCAGACGGACTTAAGAAAGTAAAGCTTACAATTTCACTGAATGAGAAATTAGACGAAACTTCGGTTCTGTGCAAATATGTAGTTCCTAACCACCACTACCTTGAAAGTTGGGGTGATGCGGAAGTAAAACCAGGTTTCATTTCCCTTATTCAACCTACTATTTTCCCTCTTTTTAAAACTCGCCAGTGGCAGGATAGCTTACTAAGATGGAGTGCGGCTCCAACTGATTACCTTACTTATTACAAACAGTACTGGCAAGGTAGCTTAGGTGGCGAAAGAAATTGGGATAAAGCGTTACAAGATGGTATAATTACACCAGCCGGTGTCAGCAGCAATACTGCAGTTAGTACGAACGCTACCAACTCAGCTCCTGATACTTTACGCAGTACCATTGCACCTTTAATTACGGCTGTTGGTGCAGGTGCAAGTGCTCCTTTTAATGGTGGCGCTATCGTCGGTGCAGCCACCGCGCTTGCTGCAGTTGCATCTACAGGAAAGACAGAGTTGTTCCTTTACGAAAAAGCGACAATAGGAGCCGGAACACAAGCGAATAATCCATGGTTGCAGGAAACCCCTGATGCTATATCTAAAGCTACATGGGACAACTATGCAATGATTGCTCCTTCAATGGCCAAGGCCATGTTTGGCATCGATCTTACGAAGAATGGAGATACAGACTCTTATGAGGTACATCCTGAGAAGTATGTTGTAAAACTTACAGCCAATGGAAAATCAGTTGAACTTCCAATAATGATTATTCCCGGTACCAACCCCGATACAATTGCCGTTGCAGTTGGTTATGGACGAGGCGTAAACGCTACCAAAAACAACGACAGTACGCCAGAACTGGAAGATGCAAGGAAGCACATTGGTAAGGCTGCAGCCGGCGTTGGTAGAAACGTTTTCCCGTTGGTAACATTCAGCGGAACTACCCGCGGTTATTTTACGCCTGTTGAAGTAGCAAAAGCAGGCTACGAATATCCTGTAGCAGTTAACCAAACAACATTAGGTTACCACGATCGTAAAGAAGTTGTATTAGAAACTACTCTTGCTACCTTCAAGGCTAAGCCAAACATGTTTCTTGAAAGGCGCGAGGAAATGCATAAAGACTTTGCTCCAAGAACAGGCAACTTCGAAAAAGAAGCTACTTTGTACCCATTGTTCGCTAAACCTGGGGTTAAATGGGGGATGAGTATTGATATGAATAGCTGCACCGGTTGTCATGCCTGCGTGGTAGCTTGTACTGCAGAAAATAACGTAGCCGTTGTTGGTAAAGCTGAAGTAGCTAGGTTTCATGATATGCACTGGTTACGTATCGATCGTTATTTCAGCGGCGATTTAGATAATCCAAACGTTATTTTCCAGCCGATGCTTTGCCAGCATTGCGACAATGCTCCTTGCGAAAACGTTTGCCCGGTAGCAGCAACAATGCACAACAGCGAAGGTGTAAACCAAATGATTTATAACCGTTGTATTGGTACAAGATATTGCGCCAACAACTGTCCTTATAAAGTTCGTCGTTTTAACTGGGCTGATTATATGGGTGCAGACAGCTTCCCCGATAACCAGACAGGAATATTGACCGACGCTTCGATGATGATGAACGATGACTTGACCCGAATGGTACTTAACCCAGACGTTACGGTTCGTAGCAGGGGTGTTATGGAAAAATGTACTTTCTGCGTTCAACGTACACAGGATGCTAAATTAAAAGCTAAGAAAGAAAGCCGCCCGGTTCGCACTGGTGAGAATGGAATGTACGATTTAAAAAGTGCTTGCCAGCAGGCATGTCCTACCAATGCAATTGAGTTTGGTAACGTAAACGATGCCAATAGTACCATTTCACAGGTTCGTGCAAACAACCACGGTCGTACTTTTTATGTAATCGAAATGATCCACACTTTGCCTAACATAAATTACCTGGCTAAAGTGAGGAACACCGATGAAATTATACACGACGAGGAAGGTGAAACCACGGTAGGCGGCGAAGCCAATAAGAAGATGGAACACCAGCCAGAGTCGCAACATTAATTGTAAAGACGCTGAGTTAAGTTCTTAAAATGATTGGTTATAAGCAATAGTGCTGCTATCAACATTGTTGTGTCACTCACTTGTACTTTTAAAACATTTTGCAGCTTTCAGGCTCAAAATTTTAAGTAATTAAAAGGTGGGTACAGGCCTACAAGAAACAGGATTTGAATTTTGTTGAACAGAGAGATACAAGTACAAGAGTGCGACGCAAGAATGATGAGCAGCGTTGTAAGGATGACTAACAAAAAAAAATACAAATTTATAATTGGCTGTGGCCGGTTCTAAACCAAACCAGATGCATTTAAAGTACGAATCACAAATTAGGGAACCACTGGTAGACGGAAACAAAACGTATCACCAGGTAACGGAAGACATTATTCGTCCCATTGAAGCAAAGCCAAGTACACTGTGGTATGTAGGTTTCTTTATTTCGGTATCGTTACTAATGTTTGGGGTATATAGTGTTTACCGCGAGGTTACTTATGGTATTGGCGAGTGGAACCTTAATAAGACGATAGGATGGGGTTGGGATATTACCAACTTTGTGTGGTGGGTAGGTATTGGACACGCCGGTACTTTAATCTCTGCAATCCTTTTGCTTTTTCGCCAGGGTTGGAGAACAGGTGTAAACAGGGCTGCAGAAGCTATGACAATTTTTGCGGTAATGTGTGCTGGCCAGTTCCCAATATTTCACATGGGTAGAGTTTGGATGGCCTTTTTCGTATTACCTTACCCTAATACCCGTGGTCCTTTATGGGTAAACTTTGCTTCTCCATTGTTGTGGGACGTATTTGCGATCTCTACTTACTTTACTGTATCGTTGCTGTTTTGGTACTCAGGCCTTTTACCTGACTTTGCAACAGTACGTGATCGTGCAAAAACTAAGCTTCGTAAACTATTATATGGTATTGCTGCGTTCGGATGGAATGGCAGTACGAAACACTGGCAGCGTCATGAAAGCCTTTCGTTAGTGTTAGCCGGTTTAAGTACACCGCTTGTACTTTCAGTACACACCATTGTATCTTTCGACTTTGCAACTTCAGTTATACCGGGGTGGCATACTACTATTTTCCCTCCGTATTTCGTTGCTGGTGCGGTGTTCAGTGGATTTGCGATGGTGCAAACCTTGATGATCATCGTACGCCACGTGTTGAACCTGAAGGATTATATCACTTTAGGGCACATTGAAGCAATGAACAAAGTGATTGTATTAACTGGTTCGATTGTAGGTGTTGCTTACTTAACTGAGCTATTCGTTGCTTGGTACGGTCGTAACGATTACGAGTGGTACACTTTCGGTTATAGCCGTGCAAACCCGTTAAGTCCTTATGGTTGGAGTTACTGGAGTATGATGTTTTGTAACGTGGTTTCTCCACAGTTATTCTGGAGCCGCAAGTTGAGAAGAAATGTTTGGTTTACTTTCTTCATGAGTGTGATAGTAAACATCGGTATGTGGTTTGAGCGTTTTGTAATTATAGTAACCTCACTGTACCGCGATTATCTTCCAAGTAGCTGGAGTACTTACTACAGCCCGACTATTTGGGAGATTGGTTTCTACCTTGGTACTTTCGGATTGTTTTTTACTTGTTTCTTCCTCTTTGCTAAGTACTTCCCGGTTATCGCGGTGGCGGAGATTAAATATGTGTTGAAAACGAGCGGTGAGAATTACAAGGATAAGATGGGTAAGATTGAAGAGCAAAAACCAGAAGATTTTGCTCGTGATTACGCTCACTAAGAAGGGTAGTTGTATTTTTTGCAGTTGAATAATTGAAATAAAAGATTATGGCATTAAAAAGATTTGTTGTAGGCTGTTTTGATGACGAGGACGTTCTATTTCCGGCTGTTAAGAAGGTAAGAAATGCGGGCTATAAGATTCATGATATTTACACTCCGTTTCCTGTGCACGGCTTAGACCATGCTATGGGCTTAAGGGAGACGAGCCTTCACACTGCCGGTTTCATTTACGGTATTACAGGAACAACAACCGCCCTTGCATCAATGGGATGGATATTTACCAGGGACTGGCCAATGAATATAGGGGGCAAGCCTAATTTTCCTTTGCCTGCTTTTATTCCAATAACATTTGAATTAACGGTTCTGTTTGCGGCCGTGGGAATGGTAATAACTTTTTTATACATCTGCCAGATGGGTCCTTTCGTTAAAAAACATCATTTTCATCCAAGGGCAACAGACGACCTGTTTGTTATGGTAATTGAGTGTAACGAACGTACTAATGTAAATGACCTGAAGGGATTTTTACAAAGCGCAGGTGCAGTAGAGGTTGATTACCAGGTTGCAGAAAGTGGTTGGTGGCTGGGAAGGTACGACCAGGAGCAAAAATTATACGCTGAAGAACCGGCTGTTGTTTAAAGAATATTAAGAAAAAGTAACGATGAAGAAATTATTAATAATCTCCCTTTTCTCGTTAACAGCACAATTTGTAATTAGCTGTAGCGATATAAAACGTGAGCGTGGCAAGAACTATATGCCAGACATGGTTGACAGCCGTGCCTATGAAACTTATGCCGATCATAGTAATCTTACCACTAAAGGTATAAAGTATAATGCTTTACCTGTTCCAGGAACAGTTCAACGGGGCGAAGAGCTTCCCTATCATTTACCAAATGATAGCAGTGGTTATGCGCAGAGCTACAATTTGACAAGCCCTTTGCCTAAACTAAGTGCTAGCGACATGGTAGAGGCTGAAAGGCTTTATATTATTAATTGTGGTATTTGCCACGGAACTGCTCTTGATGGTAACGGTCCTTTATATAAGGGAGGTAACGGTCCTTATGCAGCTAAGCCGGCAACCTTGGTGGGAGATCCCAACATTGAAGCACTACCTGAAGGAACAATTTTTCACGTACAGACCTATGGAAAAAACTTGATGGGAAGTTATGCAAGCCAGCTAAATAGAAAACAGCGCTGGATGGTTGCACAATATATAAAATCTAAACAAGGGGGTGCTAAACCTGCAGGAGCTGCGGCGACAGATTCAACAGCAACAGCGGCGGCACCTGCTGCAGGCGGAGGAACAGGAAAATAATAATTAACAGGAAAGCAAACTGCAATCAAAATATTAAACGATGGCATCTTTACGAGAGCAATTTGAAGTAACGGGAACAATGAGAACCTGGTCAATGGGATTGATGGGAGTTGGAATCCTGGCTTTTATTATAGGTCTTATTACAATGGGGTTTAGCAACGATGTTCATGAACAAGCTATTTTTTGGGGTACCGTTTTGTATAACAGTATTTTCTTCTTGTTAGTTGCTAATGCCAGCATGTTCTTTATTTGTGTAACAACATTAGCGCATGGGGGATGGCAAGTAGCTTTTAGGCGTATTCCTGAAGCTATTTCAGCTGTCGTACCTGTCTTCGGTTTGATTGCAATCTTTGTTCTTTTTTATTGTGTGTTTGGGCTAAACCATGGTGATCATCATCCAGTTTTTCATTGGATGACACCCGGCAATGATCCCTTGTTGTTGGAGAAACAAGGATTTTTAAATGCGACTTTTTTTGTAGTGTGGACTCTATTATCAGTTGGACTCTGGTGGTACCTGGGCATGAGGATGAGAAAATTAAGTGCAGAAACTGACAAGCCAATGGATCTTGAACAAGGAAGGAAATGGGTTTGGAATAATACTGTGATGGCTTCTTTATTCCTTGTATGGTTTGCTCTTACTGTTGGGTCAACTGTTCCATGGTTATGGATAATGAGTATTGATGCACATTGGTATAGTACTATGTTTAGTTGGTACACTTTCGCTAGTTCTTTTGTAAGTGGAATGGCTTTAATCGCTCTTTGGATTATTTATATGAAGAACAGGGGTTATTTAGAGTACACCACGAGTGAACACCTTCATGATGTTGGAAAGTTCATGTTTGCGTTCTCTATCTTCTGGACTTATTTATGGTTTAGCCAATACATGCTAATTTGGTATGCAAATATTCCTGAAGAAACTATATACTTTAAACACAGGGTTGACGGACCATGGAGTGGAATATTTTATTTAAATCTTATAATCAATTTTGTATGCCCTGTACTACTTTTGATGAAACGGGGTGCAAAGAGAAATTATACGGTTATGACCTTCATGGCAGTGCTCATAATCTTCGGGCATTGGATTGACTTCAACCAAATGGTAATGGGTAGTATTTCTAAAGAGCATGTACCTTTGGGCTGGCTTGATTTCGGCATATTAGCATTGTTTGCAGGAATGATCATCTTCTTTGTTGGAAGGAATTTAGCAAAAGCGCCCTTGGTAGCAAAATACCATCCATTTCTTAAGGAAAGCATCATTCACCATACTTAATAGGAAAGACTTATTTTAAAGAATAGAAAATTGTAGTATAAATCATGTCAACGTTTTTAACCATTGCCGTTATAGTTTTAGTGTTCCTGGTGATCTTCCAGATTGCAAAGGCTAGCGAGTACGTGGCAATTTTGAAGGGTGAGGAAAAGTCGAGAATGCAATCAAACAAGATCAATGGTTTTTTAATGATTGCTTTCCTTGTACTTGGTTTAATAGGTGTTTACTATTGCAATGAGTTACTTGAACCAAAAATACTTGGTGAAAGCGCATCGATCGAGGGAGAGAAGGTTGACGAAATGTTATACCTGACTATTGCGGTAACAGGTGTCGTTTTCCTTATAACTCAGATATTGTTATTTTGGTTCGCTTATAAGTACCAGGAAAAGGAAGACAGGAAACCATTCTTCTTTCCACATAACAACCGACTAGAGGTATTGTGGACTGTGATCCCTGCAATTGTTCTCTCGATTTTAGTGGTAATTGGTTTAAGAAACTGGTTCATTTTTACAGGTGAGGCCCCAAAAGAAGCTCTTGTGGTTGAAGTAACAGGACACCAGTTTGGTTGGATATTCAGGTATCCTGGGAAAGACAACACCTTTGGTAAAAAGTACTTTAGAAATATAGATCCGGCGAATAACTCTTTAGGTTTAATCTGGACTGATAATCCTGGTGCTAACCAAAAGGCAGATCCTGCTACACATGACGATATTGTAATTCCTCAAAACGTTTACATTATAAAAGGAAGACCCGTAAAATTTATCATTAACTCCAGGGATGTTATTCATGATGTTGGTGTCGCACATTTTCGTATGAAGATGGATGCAGTTCCGGGTATTCCAACTACAATGTGGTTCACTCCAAAGTTTACTACAAATGAAATGAAGGAAAAAACTGGTAACTCTAACTTTGTTTATGAAATTAGTTGTGACCAAATGTGTGGTAATGGACATTATTCGATGAAAGGGATTATCGAGGTTGTTACGCAGGAGGAATATGATGCATGGATGGCAAAACAAAAGCCTTATTACTTCGCTGCATTTCCAGAAAAGGATACCAGCATTCCACCTTCTGCTCCAGCTACTGTTCCATTAGACACAGCAAATACTTCCAGCACTGTGTCTGCTGGTACTGCAACCAACCAAAACAAACTGAAGTAAGAAAACAAGAATTGAAAAACGCCTGTTGAAGGTTTAAGAAAAATAATTGGTATGAGTAACGAAGCGATTTTACACGGACAAACTACTGGGCATGCTCATGATGCAGATCATGGTGCTCTCGATGGTCATCACCATCACCATGAATCTTTTATCACTAAATATATTTTTAGCCAAGATCATAAGATGATCGCCAAGCAGTTTCTTATCACCGGAATGGTGTGGGCAATTCTTGGCGGTTTAATGTCGGTTTTGTTTCGCTTACAATTAGGCTATCCTGATCAAAGCTTTCCTATTTTAGAAAGTTTGCTCGGTAAATGGGCTAAAGGTGGAATTATACAGGCTGATGCATATTATGCCCTCGTTACCATGCATGGTACCGTGCTTGTATTCTTCGTTCTTACTGCTGGGCTTAGCGGAACATTTGCCAATTTCTTAATTCCACTACAAATTGGTGCCAGAGATATGGCTTCGCCTTTTATGAATATGTTGAGTTACTGGTTCTTTTTTGCAGCCGGCATTGTCATGTTATCTTCTTTGTTTGTAGAGACTGGTCCGTTTAGTGGAGGTTGGACTGCTTATCCTCCCTTAAGTGCTTTAGGCTCAGCTTCACCCGGCTCTAAAACGGGCATGGATTTATGGATTATAAGTATGGCACTGTTCGTTGTCAGCAGCTTACTTGGTGGTCTTAATTACATAGCTACTATCTTAAACATGCGTACTAAGGGTATGAGCATGACGAGATTGCCTTTGACTATTTGGGCGCTTTTCTTTACAGCGGTTTTGGGTGTATTATCTTTCCCTGTTTTACTCTCCGGATTTATCCTTTTAATATTCGACCGAAACTTTGGTACCAGTTTCTATTTAAGTGATATTTTCATTAATGGAGTGGGTGCTTTACCAAATGAAGGAGGTAGTGCTATTCTTTATCAACACTTGTTCTGGTTTCTTGGTCACCCTGAAGTTTATATTATCATACTTCCAGCTATGGGTATAGCTTCTGAGGTGATGAGTATCAATGCCCGTAAGCCGATCTTCGGCTATATGGCTATGTTAGGGTCACTGTTTGCGATAGCAATACTCTCTTTCCTGGTATGGGCCCATCATATGTTTGTATCGGGACTTAATCCGTTCCTTGGCTCTTTCTTCGTATTGCTTACATTGTTGATCGCCGTTCCTTCTGCTATTAAAGTTTTCAACTGGCTTACTACTTTGTGGAGGGGTAATATTCGTTTTACACCAGCCATGTTGTATGCTATAGGTTTTGTTAGTATGTTTATTTCAGGGGGTCTTACAGGTATTTTCCTTGGTAATTCAGCATTAGATATTCACTTACACGACACGTATTTTATTGTTGCCCACTTTCATATAGTAATGGGTGTTGCCGGTATGTTTGGCATGTTTGCAGGTATTTACCATTGGTACCCAAAAATGTATGGCCGTTATTTAAATAACACGTTAGCCTATATACATTTTTGGATCACGATGGTTGGAGCTTACTTAATCTTCTGGCCAATGCACTATCAGGGTTTAGCCGGTATGCCTCGTCGCTATTACGATTACAGCGTTTGGGAAAGTTTTAAGCAGTTTACCGACTTAAACAGGTTCATTACTACTGTAGCGATGATTGTATTTGCTACACAGTTGTTGTTCTTGTTCAACTTCTTCTATTCTATTTTTAAGGGTAGAAAAGTAAAATCTCAAAATCCCTGGGGAGCCAATACTTTAGAGTGGACTACACCAATTAATCCCGGACACGGTAACTGGGAAGGTGAGATACCTGAGGTACACCGTTGGCCATATGATTACGGTAAGGACGGACATGATTTTATTGCTCAAACAGTACCGGTTGGTGCCAGTGAGAGTAAACACTAAGTGTATGATGTTACGACCTGTAGGGGTTTTATAAAATATAATTCAATGCCCTGATTCTTCAGGGCATTGCTTTTGAAAATGAAGTTGCGCTAAGGAAATGATGAGTACAACACAAAAAATATCAGGAAGTTATAGAACCGCTGCCACTGTAAAGGATTATTTCCAGTTGATTAAGTTCACGCTAAGTTTCACGGTCGTATTTTCCTGTGTTATTTGTTATTTATTAGCTCCAGGCATTAGCTACAATTTAAAGATGGTTATCCTGCTTTTTATTGCGGGAATGTTAGTTACAGGAAGTGCTAATGCTATTAACCAGGCTGTAGAAAAGGATACTGATGCGGTGATGAAAAGGACTGGTAACAGGCCTGTTGCAAGCGGAAGAATAAGTCAGCAATCTGCCTACGTTTTTGCTTTTATTACAGGTGTACTAGGTGTATGGATGATGTACTATTTTTTTAATTTATCATCCGCTGTTTTAAGTGCATTTAGTCTTTTTCTATATGCATTCATTTACACGCCTCTTAAGAAAGTTAACTCTATAGCAGTTTTGGTGGGCGCTTTTCCTGGAGCATTGCCTTGCTTGATAGGCTGGGTGGCTGGGACGGATGGGTTTAGCGCTGGCGGATGGATCTTATTTAGTTTACAATTCCTGTGGCAATTCCCACATTTTTGGGCGATTGCCTGGGTGGCACATGCTGATTATAGTAAAGCCGGCTTTAAGTTGCTGCCTGCAGATAAAGGGCCAACAAAATTTACAGCGCTACAATCTATAATGTATGCCGTGTTAATGATACCGGTAGGAGTACTACCCTATGTTTTTGGTATATCAGGTATAGTAAGTTTATACATTGTTTTGTTGTGTAACATTTTTATAGTAGTACAATGCATACGATTATACATGGAGATGGATGTAAAGGCGGCACGACGGGTAATGTTTAGCAGCTACATTTATTTACCTATCGTGTTGTTAGCGTTGCTGGTTGACAAAGTTCATTAAAGCGGAAAAAGTTGAAGAGTGCGACGCAACGATGCTTAATTGAAATTGACTGCTGGCTACAAAAAAAATAAAATAATTAGCGAGATGATGGCAACGTTGAGTAGAGAGCAAAAAAATAAAATTCATCCTTATAAATTCATCCTGTTAATAGCAATAGGAAGTATTGTAATGATGTTTGCCGGTTTTACTAGTGCTTATGTAGTTAAAAGCAACCAGTCAAACTGGCTACAATTTTCAATGCCTCCGGTTTTTTGGTATTCTACAATTGTAATGCTAATAAGTAGCCTTACCATTTACCTAGCTGAAAAGGCTTTTAAAGCACGCGAAATGGCAAGATATCGAGTGCTAATTACCATTACAGCAATTTTGGGTTTGGTTTTTATGCTATTGCAATGGTTTGGCTTTAGCTACCTGGAAGAACATGGCGTACAAATAATAGGTAGCGGTAGCAACCCTGCAGCCTCTTTTATTGGAGTAATTACAGGGGTGCATATGCTGCATGTTTTAGGTGGTGTGGTTGCTTTGCTTATCATGTTTTTTAAAGCATTTAGCAGCCGAAGAAAATCGTACAGTGGTGTACCAATTGATATGATGAATATCTACTGGCATTTTGTAGACGGATTGTGGATATACTTATTCATTTTCTTTCTGTACGTGAGTAGCTAGATTTTGAGGTGGCTCGAAAAGTGTTTAGGTATTTTTTGAGCCCTACAGAATATCTTTAATAGGCTTTGCTTGCGTCGCACTCTTGTACATTGTGTTTGCTATTGGGCAAACGAAAGTTATTGAAATGACTATGATGAATAAGATGAATAAGAGCGTTAGTAATAGAATAAAAACGGTTTAAAATAATTTAACTTTTTCTCGTGGGTTTGAGTAACCACGAATAAATTTGCATACCAAACTTAAACAGAACAAATGGCGACAACAACAATTTCTCAAGATCCCAAATGGTGGAACGGGGGTAAAAGTCCTTTCAACATCGAGTATGGCAAAGTGATGATGTGGTATTTCTTAATGAGCGATGCCTTTACTTTCGGAGCTTTCCTGATAGCTTATGGTACCATTCGTTTCTCAACCAACGGATGGCCTGACCCCAACGAAGTTTTCCAATCTTTTCCTGGGTTAGGAAGTGGTCTTCCATTGATGTTCGTTAGTTTGATGACCTTTATTCTAATCATTAGTTCTGTTACAATGGTGCTTGCTGTAAAAGCGGGCCACGAAAGAAATAAGCCGGCAGTAGTTAAGTACCTTATCTGGACCATTATTGGCGGGATTGCTTTTCTAGGCTGCCAGGCCTGGGAGTGGACGCATATGCACCACGAAGGAGCATGGTGGGGAAGAAACCCTTTTGTAAATGCTGACGGGTCAGCATCGACGACCAACTTTACCAACTTCTTTTTTACAATTACGGGATTTCATGGTTTTCACGTTTTAAGCGGTGTTATCATAAACATTATTATGCTTATAATGACCCTCACTAACGTATTCGAGAAAAAAGGCCACTACTTAATGATTGAAAAAGCTGGCTTATACTGGCACTTCGTTGATCTGGTTTGGGTGTTCGTATTTACTTGCTTTTATTTAATCTAATTAAACTCACTTACCTAATTTTATAGATATGGAACATATTTCAGTACAGGGCCATGAAGAGCACCATGGCGGTAATAAGAACGAAGTAAGGGATGTTACAATAATATTATCAGTACTTACGCTAGTCGAACTTGCGCTAGGTTTTTGGATGTTTAAAAGTCACATGGAAGGATTTTTAAGAGGCGCAGTTAAAGGTCTTATCATCATACTTATGTTAGCCAAAGCTTTTTACATTGTGGCTTACTTTATGCACTTAAAGCACGAGATCAAGAACATGATCATGACGATCGTAGTTCCGCTTTCGCTCTTCTTTTGGTTTATTATTTCCTTTTTGTACGATGGTAGTTCTTATAAAAACCTGAGGAATGCTTACGATCCTTACCACAAAGAGCAATCAACTAAAAAGGCCCAAGACCAAGAGCTCCATAACGCAGATGACATTCACCTGGAAGAGAAGAAAAATCCTGCTGAGCACTAGTTTCTTTTAAAATTTACATCATCTTTAATAGACTTATTAAAACCATCCTTTTTAGCGATGGTTTTTTTATTGACCTTTGCGGCATGAACAAGAAAGCTGTACTCGCTCTTTGTATTGCTATATTAATTCCCTTGGCTAGTTATATGGTAGTAAAGTGGGTAAGCGATTCCGCTTACGACATGCCGCGCAGGTATTACTATGATTCGGTAATTACAAAATCGGTTGACGGCAAAACAACTACTGACACCCTTTGGCATAAAACTGAAAATGTTAAGCTAATTAACCAGTTAGGTAATACGGTGAGCCTAAACGACATCCAGAACAAAGTAATAGTAGCCGACTTCTTTTTTACACGCTGCCCATCTATCTGCCCCACTATGACAAAGAATATGTCGAAGCTGCAAAAATCGTTTAGCAAGCTCACAGAGGGCAGAAGGACAATAGACTCTTCAGCAGTTCGTTTTTTATCTTTCAGTGTCGATCCAGAAAGAGACTCGGTTGAAGCACTCAAAAATTATGCTGATAAGTTTGGTGTAAACCACGACAACTGGTGGATGCTCACCGGTCCTAAAAAAACCATCTACGACTTTGCTTTAAACGAAATGAAGATGGGCCTCGTTGACGGCGAATCTTCTGATACTTCTTTTATCCACTCACAAAAGTTTGTGCTACTAGATAGAGATCATGTTGTGCGCGGCTATTACGATGGTTTAGATACACTAGCATTACGAAAGCTTGCTGAAGACATAGGATTATTAATGCTCGAGAAAGACAAGAAGAAAAAGAGAAACCTTTTCAGGAAATAAATCATCCCCTTATTTATTGTTCTATTTAAAACCCTCGCATGTTAGAAGCAAGTCTTAGTAAAAACGACAAGAAAGCATATTGGTTTATCGGTATTTTCTCAGTTGTTGTGTTTGGTGTAGTTGTAGCCTTAAGCAAATTTAAATTAGATGTAGATCCTGGCTTCGACGTTCACATTTTTGCTAAGATTGACGCTTTTGTTAATGGTACAGTAGCTATTTTGTTAGTCTTCGCATTATGGGCTGTAAGAAGTGGAAAGTACAAGTTGCACAGGCAGGTAATGCTTACGGCCATGGTCCTTTCAATCATATTTCTCATCTCCTACATTGCTCACCACCTGCTGGCCGGCGAAGCAAAGTTTGGCGACGCCGATCACAACGGGATAGTTAGCGTTGCAGAAAAGACTGCCGTAGGAACGGTACGTTATTTCTATTACGCTGTGTTAGCCACACATATTATTCTTGCCGCCATCATTCTGCCGTTTATATTATTTACCGCTTATCGAGGTTTAACTAGTGAGTGGCCTGCGCATAGAAGGTTGGCCAAGTATACGTGGCCTCTTTGGTTGTATGTTGCCGTAACGGGCCCGGTCGTTTACTTTATGATCAGTCCCTACTACACATAAAATATTTTCTTTGAGCCGCGCATTTGTACAAGAATTTAGCTTTGCTTGCGTCGCACTCTTGTACGTTTTGTAATTCTATTCAACCAACACTTTTAAGCCTAAAACCAGGCAAATTAAAAGCGCAACGTTTTACAACATTGCGCTTTTTTTTTTCAGTAAAGAGATGCGGTACACGAGTGCGACGCAAGCAAAGTTTAATAGATAACAAATGCCATTTACAAAAACCTTGTTAGCTTATTCAGCAATTTCCCAAACTTCCCGGCCTCTTAATAATTTATCTAAATCGCCTTCACCTTTTGTGGCTATAGTTTCTTCTATCTGCATTTTCATTATATCCTCGTAACAAGCCCTGTCGTTCTGGTAAAAAACACCAAAAGGTCTTGGGAAATGTCCACCTTCTTTTTGCGGGCTGTCGAATAACCTTGTAAGTATTTGTGCTTTGTAAAAGTCATTTTCATCGTGCACCCAAAGGTCATCAGCACTAAAGCCGGTGCCTAATTCAACTACAACCGGCTTCAACCCATCAAGCCTGATGCCTTTGTTTTGCATGGCTCCAAAGATCAATGGTTTGCCGTTCTCCAAAAATAAACCCTCATCAGCCTTGGTTGATTTTTCGGTAAAGATTTCGAAAGCACCGTCGTTAAAAATGTTACAGTTCTGGTAGATCTCCAGAAACGAACTTCCGCGATGTTGGTGACTGCGGGTAAGCATAAACTGCAAGTGTTTTGGATCACGATCCATGGTGCGGCCAATAAAAGAGGCATCAGCACCTAATGCAAGCGCCAGCGGGTTAAACGGGTGATCAATACTCCCATAAGGCGTACTTTTTGTAACCTTGGTTTTTTCACTGGTTGGTGAGTACTGACCTTTGGTTAAACCATAGATCTGGTTGTTGAACATTAGAATGTTCACATCGAAGTTGCGGCGAAGCAGGTGAATGGTGTGGTTGCCGCCTATGCTTAAGCTATCGCCATCACCTGTAACAATCCAAACACTTAGTTCAGGGCGACTGGCTTTTAAACCACTTGCAATGGCAGTTGCACGGCCATGAATACTGTGCATACCGTAAGTATTCATATAATACGGGAACCTGCTGCTGCAACCAATACCGCTAATGATAACAATGTTTTCTTTGGGAACACCCACATTCGGCATTATCTTTTGCACCTGCGCCAGTATGGAGTAATCGCCACAACCAGGGCACCACCTAACTTCCTGGTCGGTGGTAAAATCCTTTGCGGTTAGGGTTGTAGGTTTGGGTTCTGCTATAGTAGACATAATTTATTTTGAAGGTATAATTTACAAATTTCACTAAAATAAATAAGACAGCGGTCATTTCAAGATAATTTAGGATTTCACCGCTGTAATGATTGTTTCTAAAAATAGCGGCAATTCTACACACAATAGCTGTAAGCAACTTTTTTGTAACCGTATCAGTCTTAATTTCGTAAAATTAACTGTTTATGAAATTGTTGCTACCCCGCGTACTACCAGTGATTTGTCTTTTTGTCCTTTTCCAAAGTTGTTCGAAGAACGATACTTTGGTTACACTACAACCAGACGCCACCTCGGTATCTGCAGCTGTTGCAACTGAATGGATGAACCTTTACAGGGACATTGTAACATCAGAAGGTAAAAACCCGCCACAGGCTTCCCGTATTTATGCTTATGGTGGAATATCATTGTACCAGAGCGTATTGCCTTCCATGCAGGAATACAGATCTTTGGAAGGCCAGGTTGATGGCTTTACAGGATTTCCCAGGAAAGAGCAATTCGGAAAAATGGATCCCATTGCCTCTGCTAATGAAGCAATGTACCAGGTAGGCGTAAAGATATTTGGGTCGCTAAAGGCTGAAAACAAGCAAAAAATAGAAGACTTACACAATAAATATTTCGACCAGAGAATAAAATCGGTTCTTGCTGAAGAGGTTCAAAACGCGACAGATTACGGAAAGATGGTCGCTATTGCAGTGGTTAACCGCGCTAACACAGACAACTTCGCTACTACCCGCAGTATGACTTATACCGCTCCCTC
>JAQBNN010000306.1 GCA_028288505.1 Segetibacter sp.
AAGGAATAAAGCATAAAGGAGAAGTAAAAGGCTTTTAGTAATAGGTATTTAAAAATTATGAATCAAGCATTTTCGCTCCGGTTAATCATCGTTGCGTCGCATTCCGTTCATCCGCAGTAATTCTAATTATGCATCGCGTAACAAATTGGTAAGAGCAAAATGAGTTTATCAGAAAAAATAGCGGCCTACTTATCTTCCGAAGACGAACCAACTGATGATAGGGAAAAAGGTACTATAATAGTTACCGGGGCAGCAGGCTTTATAGGTAGTTGCGTAGTTCAGTACCTAAACGAACAAGGTTACGAGAACCTGATACTGGTAGACGATTTTGGCGTAGAAGAAAAGCGTAGAAACTGGGAAGGAAAGACGTATGCAGAAATCATAGAGCGATACAATTTGATGGCTTGGTTACAGCAACACCAACCGAAAGTGGATTTCGTAATACACCTTGGTGCCAGAACCGATACCACAGAGTTTGATTACGCCATTCACCAGGAACTAAACGTAGAATACTCGCAGGACCTCTGGAGCTATTGTACGGCTAATAATGTTCCCCTTATTTATGCATCCTCTGCCGCTACCTATGGCTCAGGCGAATTAGGGTACGATGACAACCATAAGCTAGTTGAAAAGTTGCAGCCTTTAAATCCTTATGGTATTAGTAAAAACGAATTTGATAAATGGGCACTCGCACAATCTTCAACTCCACCATTTTGGGCCGGTTTAAAATTCTTCAATGTTTACGGCCCTAACGAATACCATAAGGCTCGTATGGCAAGTGTCATCTTTCACTCGTACAACCAGGTAAAAAAAGATGGGGTAGTTAAGTTGTTTAAAAGTCATAAAGAAGGTTTTAAAGACGGCGAGCAACTGAGAGACTTCGTGTACGTTAAAGATGTAATAAAGGTAATTGGGTGGATGATGGATGAGGTGCAAAATGCAAAGCTTAAGGTTCAAAACTCCGGCCTGTACAATTTAGGAACAGGAAAAGCAAGAGCCTTTGTAGATCTGGTTAAAGCAACTTTCGTGGGCCTTGATAAAGAGCCAAACATTATCTATATTGATATGCCCGAAGACATAAGGGATAAGTACCAGTATTTCACCGAGGCCAACATGCAGAAGCTAAAAGATGCAGGCTATCCAAATGACTTTTACTCTCTTGAGGAAGGTGTTGGTGATTATGTAAGGAATTACCTTCTAAAGGATAAAATTTATTAATTTCAGAAAAAGCGGGTGTATGACAGTTGTAGTACCAAATGACCTCAAAAAAAAAGAAGTTCAAGCTCTTTTGGAGAAAGTAAAAAAGAAACAGAAGACCTTTAATGCTAAGAAGTATTTTGGTAAAGCTAAAATAACAAGCCATCCTCTGAAAGTTCAACAGGAAATGAGAGATGGTAACAATGAGACCCTATTATTGGATACCAACACCATTATGAATCTGATAAAAGGAGATGCGACTGTCCTTCAGATAGTAGATAAAAGACCTGTAGCAATAAATTTTATAACTGAAATCTAATTATTAGGATGGCCTCAAATGACAACAGTACTTCTCAAATTAATTCGTGATCTTATTTCCAATGTTTCATACTTTGATTATAGCTCAAGGATCAAAGATGTAACCTTTACTCTCAGGCAAAAGTATAAGTTAAAGCTAGGCGATGCTTTTATTGCATCAACCGCACTTAAATATGATCTTCCCTTAGTTTCCGCAGATAAAGACTTCGCAAAAGTAGCGGGTTTACGTTTAATCAATTTTATTCCATCTATATAACCAGTTCATGCAACCAAAACGAATAGCCATAATCGGCGGCGGTAATCTCGGTTCGGCAATAGCCGAAGGTCTTATAAGCAGCGGCTTTATAGAATCCGAACATATTATTATTACGAAGCGAAATATTGAAACATTAGGAGCACTTGCAGAGAAGGGTGTATTAGTAAGCAACGACAACAATGAAGCACTCCGATTTGCTGATGTGATTATTCTTGCTATAAAACCTTTCCAGGTGCAAGCGGTTTTGGAAGGAATAAAAGATAAGCTGGACGAAAGCCGGCATATGCTTATTTCGGTTGTAACGGGAGTTTTCATCAAAGACATTCTCTCAATAACAGGAAAACAACTGAAAGTTTTCAGGGCAATGCCTAATACTGCCATTGCCATACAGCAGAGCATGACATGTGTGTGCAACCAAAATGCAAAAGTTGAAGATGTGGGATATGTCCACGAACTTTTCGATCAGTTAGGTAAAACAGTTACTATTGATGAACAGCTTATGGACGCTGCCACGGTTTTAGGTGCTTGTGGTACTGCTTACGCCCTGCGCTACATACGAGCTAACATTCAGGGTGGAATCGAAATAGGGTTTAGTGCAGCAGTAGCTTCGCTTATTGCAGCGCAAACGGTGAAGGGGGCAGCGGAACTTCTCCTTCAAAACAATACACACCCAGAACAGGAAATTGATAAGGTAACAACACCTAAAGGATGTACGATAGCAGGTTTAAACGAAATGGAGCACCAGGGGTTCAGTTCTTCGCTTATAAAAGGCATTTCCGCCAGCTTTAAGAAGATTACTAGCGATATGTAAACATTAGTTTTCAGCGTTCTCAAAAATAGTTTTTAATAATATTTAACCTGCAAGTAAACTAATATTAATGGTTAAGGTACGTGGGTTAACTTTTTTAGAATGATTATTTCGCGTACGTTTGTACGACCTCTGAGATTTTTCTCCCATTTTTTCTCCGCGGGTCATCAGTTTTAGTTTTGTTGTAAGATGATTTGCCGGATGAGCTTTTTCTCAACCTTTCATCTAATAATGGCGCAAGAATTACTGTTGATTTAGCACCGGGGTACAAGTGAGTGACACAACGAATGCTGATCAAAGAACTAATGATAGTTAACCAAACTATCTACAAAATTATTTTAAACTCTTTAACCATTTACCATGGCTAAATTTATTTTTGTTACCGGCGGGGTAACAAGCAGCTTAGGAAAAGGAATTATTGCAGCATCTCTGGCAAAGCTGCTGCAGGCCAGGGGTTTGCGATGTACCATTCAAAAATTTGATCCTTACATAAATGTAGATCCTGGTACCTTAAATCCATACGAACACGGAGAATGTTTTGTAACCGAAGACGGCGCAGAAACAGATCTTGACCTTGGGCACTACGAAAGGTTTTTAAATATTTTTACTACACAGGCTAACAACGTTACTACAGGCCGCATTTACCAAACCGTTATTAATAAGGAGCGAGAAGGTGCGTACCTTGGAAAGACGGTACAGGTTATTCCGCACATTACTGATGAGATTAAAAGGCGGATGTTACTGTTAGGAAAAGATGACAAATACGACGTTGTGCTAACCGAGATTGGTGGTACTGTTGGCGACATTGAGAGCCTGCCATTTATTGAAGCTGTTCGGCAATTGCAATGGGAATTACCCGAAGAAGATTGCCTGGTAGTGCATCTTACGCTCATACCTTACTTAAAAGCTGCAAAGGAGTTGAAGACTAAGCCAACACAACACAGCGTAAAGCTGATGAGTGAAAATGGCGTACACCCTGATATTCTTGTTTGCAGAACCGAAGAGCCTTTAAACCACGAGATTAAACGAAAGATAGCCCAGTTCTGCAATGTAAAAGTAGAAGCTGTTATTGAAGCTGCTGATGCATCTACCATCTATGAAGTTCCTTTGGCAATGATGCGTGAACAACTAGATGTGATTTGCATGAAGAAAATGAATATTCCCCCCACAAAAGAGCCTGATCTTTCAAAGTGGAAGCAATTTTTGGACAAGTTAAAGTATCCGAAAAGCAAGGTTACAATTGGATTGATTGGCAAGTATATAGAGCTGCAGGATGCTTACAAATCCATCCTAGAAAGCTTTATACATGCAGGTGCAATTAACGAGTGTAAGGTGCAGGTGGTAAACGTGCATAGCGAATTTATAAGCGATGAGAACGTAGCAGAAAAGCTTGATGGACTCGACGGGTTACTTGTAGCTCCGGGCTTTGGCCACCGTGGTATCGAAGGAAAGATTGTTGCTGTGAAATTTGCCCGTGAAAATAACCTGCCTTTCTTTGGTATTTGCCTTGGCATGCAAATGGCGGTTATAGAATATGGCCGCAATATGCTGGGCCTTGAAAATGCACATAGCACCGAAATGGACTCCCATACGCAACACCCTGTTATTAATTTAATGGAAGAGCAAAAGAAGATTAAGGCAATGGGGGGCACCATGCGTTTAGGCGCTTATCCATGCACAATAAAAAAAGGCACTTTAGCTTACGAGATTTATGGTACTACCCAAATTAGCGAGAGGCACCGGCACCGTTACGAATTTAACAACGATTACCTTCAGCAATACGAAGAGGCCGGTGTTGTTTTCAGCGGTCTAAATGCAGATACACGCCTGGTTGAGATTATGGAAATTCCAGGCCACCCTTTCTTTATAGGTGTGCAATACCACCCGGAGTTAAAAAGTACAGTTGAAAACCCAGCGCCTTTATTTGTGCATTTTATTAATGCTGCAAAGCGCCATAATGATAGGCGTAGTACAATTAAAAACCCTTTGCTACAAAGCGAGATGATATAAGAAAATGAAAATGAAAAATAAAAAAAGTGGAGCCGAAAAGCGCCACTTTTTTTATTTTTAAACTTTTGTTTCCAGCTTTAGTTTTTCATAGCTTCATCGTTGTGTCCCTCACTTGTACTGTCGAGTTATAATTCAACAGGCAAAAGTCAAAATTCAAAAACCGATGTAAGGTATGGGGCCCTGAGTTAAACTATAGTTACGGGTTTTTACTTTTACTGTTGAGTTTTAGCTTAATTCTCCTGCTTGGTCATAATATCCTTTTTTACATGCTCCCAAAAATTATCGAAAGACTTTTCTGTTCCGGTCCATTTGCTTAGGCTGTTTTTCATTTTCGCCTTTCGTTCTTCCAATGTGTTTTTAAAGAATTGCCTCAAAAAAGCTTCGTCGTTTTGATGAGCCAATTGGTTGTATAATTCTTTTAGATCGCGCTCTTTAAGCTGGTTGTTTTGCGCTATTTCCTTTTCCATCTCTTCACGAAGCTTTACTTTCTCATCGTAAGTTCCTGCCGGCAACATAGTTTTAGCTAGTACGGGCATTAACTCTATCAGCATTAATATCAGCACAATTAAATAATACCGCGATTGCAGTGCCCCATTGTTTTTTACAAGGTTGCTTAATGCTTCAATCCTGGTGAGAAAACCATTGTTTAATAAGCCAGCAAATACTTCATTTTCTTTTTTTAGGCTTGCATTAATTACAGCTAAGCTGCTATCAAAAGCACGAATATCAGGCGAAGTAGTAGCAGACAAATATTTATATTCCTCGTCGAGCTTTTCGTATTCTGCTTTTTTTGCCAAGGCAATAGTATGTATCCCAACTTTGCCAGAGCCACCAGTGCCATCTATTTCGGCAACATAAGCTTCACGGGCACTGGTTACTTCATTGTACTTGGTATTCAATTGTGTTTGCAGAACTTGTTTTTTCTGGTTCAGTTCTGTTTTCTGTGGGATGTATAAACTATCAAGTTGCTGTTGTTTATCTCTTTTTCTTTTTTCATTATCTAAGGAGGCTTGTAGTTTCACCTCTTTATCAAACATGAAAAGAATAGCAGGTTGGGCCATAAAAGTGCCAAGTGTTATGGCGAGAATACTACGAAGCAGTAACGGGCCGATCTTATTCTTATTGAACTTGTTCATTCCCTTTATAAGAGCACGATCAATAGAAAGAATGACAAAGCCCATAAAAAGGCCAAGAGGAATGGATAGGAGCAGTGTGCTGGTAATGGTACTCCAGAAGTAGGTCCAGGCAAGAGTGGCAAATGCCCATGTTGCTAAAACTGTTGTGCCTATTATACGGTAACGGTTTCGATCAACAACACAATCAACTAATAATTCTTTTTCAGCTGTACTAAGCCACCATAAAAATTCATCCCAGAAAGAGGCTGTGTACGCTTCCCTTTGCGAAAGAGAGATACTTTCACGCATACGTAAATAATATTAAGTGAGTAAGAAATGGTGGTTGAAGTGGGAAATCCTCTCTTAATCTTAAAAGTAAAGAAACGAGTTAATAAGATTTAAATTTTGACTAATATTTGTTTTACAGCTTTTTTAACTATAGAATGACTGTAAAATTTAAGGTAGTTAACCGCTAAAACTGGAGAAGCAAAAAGATTTGCCGATAAAGTGATTGCGACGCAACGATGCTGCTATGAAAACATTGGCCGGTACTTAAAATCCATTGGCGGCTTACTATACTTCCTTTTGCAGCCTACCTATGCTGCAAATCCCTACCTTTGCCGACTAATTTAAAAACGTATATGAAGACTGATAAGAATACGGTCATCGGTTTTGTGTTGTTGGGGATTCTTTTCATTGCAATGTTTTGGTTTAACAGCAGTCAGCAGCAAGCTGTAATGGCAGAGCAAAGGAGAACAGAGGATTCGATTGCCCGTATTAAGGCAACCCATAAACCAATTGTAGATACTGCTACAGCAAGACTGGATTCAATGAGAAGAGACACGATGCAGAATCTTCAAACTGCAGGTACTTTTGAAGGGGCCACATTTGGAGCCGAACAACTTACAACTGTTGAGAATGAATTGATAAAAGTAACTTTTACAAATAAAGGCGCTCAGGTAAAAAGTGTAGAGCTAAAAAAGTATAAATCTTTTGATAGTACAAATGTAAGGCTTGGCGGTACTGGTTTTGATAACCTTTCTTACACTATAAATACAAGTGCTAACCAGGCAGCTTCTACAGCAACCTTGTTTTTTTCGGCACCCACACAAACAACTGGTCCTGGTGGTTCAACTGTTTTAACCTATACTTTGAATTC
>JAQBNN010000007.1 GCA_028288505.1 Segetibacter sp.
TGCCCTCATTGAGATTACTGCTACTACTTCTCGCCACTACCACACAACATTACATGTGCTCCCGCCGGATCCTGGATAAGACAGTAGTAATCCTTACCCATTTTCCTTTTTTCCCCAATAAGTTTACATCATAACTGTCTGCACGCTTCAATACTTTCATCAAGGTTAGGAACGAGTACATACATTAACCATTGGGGAGGTAAATAATCATTACTGCCCCGAGCATGACATACCCCTGCCACAGCTTCGCCGGTCCCGGTTTCTTTCATCATGTAATCCTCGTATTCACCCATGCTTAAACCTTCTTTCTGCCAGCCTATAACCTTACTGTAAAATTCGCCTATCTGGGCGGCATTCTGAATTGTAAGGTCGTGCCACAAAATTTTGCCGTAGTCTGGTTTTTCATAAAGAGTCGGTTATTATTTACTACAAAGTATTGATAATAATCAGGAAAGACTAGTAGTCAGCATTTTTAATAGCTATTGCACACTTAAGGTAATCCTAACGTCCAGCTTCATAAACTTGCTCGTAGGCTTTCGATTCTTCCAGTAGAGATTGTAGCCGAGGTAGCTACCTTTTAAAAAGCTATGTATATCGGAGTTGTTGGTTGGAGTTACTGAGAGTGAGTCTGTAAATGTTTTAGGAAACTGAATAACTGCTATTTCAGCACTCGCTGTGTCTGCAGCAATCACCATTCGTGCATTTTCGAAGTTGGAGAGGTTGTTTTTCTGATCGGCATTAACAACTTTTATATCAATTTTCTTTATCCTGATGATATGTACCGAGTTGGCGCCAAGCGTTCCTGCGGTATTAGCTTTAATGGTACTGTCAAGGTTAATGGGCGTTCTTAGAGAGCCTACGGGAATTTCTTTTTCAGGTACAAATGGAATGGGAGGTATGGACAATTCAATAGCAGGAATGTTGACATTAAAAGCAGGCAGCAGCTTTTCCTTAACCTCTTTACACGCGGATGAAACCATTAACAAACACAAACCGAGGATAGCAACGCCCTTTTGCATGATTAATTATTGAGCCATGCGTAGAACAAGATATGTACCATTTAGTTCTCCGATTAATCAGAATTCAACAGAACAACTTTTCCATCCATTGTAGAAGCGATGATATTTTTACTATCTACTGGTTTTACCGTGTTAACCATAGAGTTGTCGATCTTATGAATCCAATTGATCTTCTGCTTTTCTGGATCTATAGAATAAACGAGGCCGTTCCTTGTTCCAAAAAATAACTGGCCATTTTTTTCTACCAGCATTGAAGGGGCGTGTTCGTAACCATACGCAACATTCATTCTCCATGCTACCTGCGGCTTCTCGTTGTTCGTATGAAATGCAACGATCGTATCATTCATTGTTTTTCCGTAAACCAATTTTCCATCTTCAGATATTCCAATAGACTCCCTCACGGCAGCTTCATTTGTTCGCCATAAAGCTTTGCCTGTGGTAATATCAAGGGCTGTGAGAAACCTGTCAGGAGCAGCGATGTATACAACATTCTGATGGATTATAGGTATGCATGCAGCTGGTGAAAAATTACGCACCGTTGAGCCATTGTTCCACTTCCAGAGTAAGGTTGCCGTAGTCTTATTAACAGCGTATAAGTTCCTATCCCAGGCACCGAAAATAAGTACATCACCAGCAATTACAGGTTGACTAACTACAGGACCTTCCAATCCCTTAAAAGCCCATACTTGCTTGCCGGTGACAATATTAATTGCCCTAAAATTTGAATCACTGCCACCGATGTAAGCAATTTCGTTTTCAATAAAAGGAGAACCAAGTACAGATGCGTTTGTTGTGTACTTCCAAAGCAGTTTTCCTTTGTTGTTTAAGCAATAGATACTTCCATCGGCAGAACCGACTATAATTTTATTGCCGTCTGTAGCCGGCGAGGAAAATATTGGGCCTTTGGTTTCAAAGCTCCATGCCTTTTTGCCTGTTGCCATTGACAACGCCTGAACCTTTCCGGCCTGGTTGCCAAAAACCACGAGGCCATTTAAAATAGCAGGTGTTGAAATTACATTAGCAGGTGACTGGTACAACCACTTTGGTTTAGCCAGTTTGTACTTCTCATTTACAGAGAAATCTGGTCGAAGGTATTTTTTGCCGAGGTTATAATCCTGCTTTTTGAAAGCGACTGCTTTCCACTTTTTTTGTGCTTTCGTTACGGGGTTTCTTTCTGTAAAATGGAACGAGTCGATTGACACATCCACGAGGTTGTACCCGCCATATAATTCTTTGGCTCTTAAATTAGACCTTCCCATTACGGCAGGAATATCTTCTGCTTGTACGGGCCTGTTGTTATGGCCATGTCCACATAGTGCCAATACCGTGTTTTGCCTTTTTAAAAGGTCTATTACCTCGTACCAATTGTCGAGACCAGGATCCAACGGGTAGTGATTGAGAAATATTATTGGCTCGTCTTTCTTTATTTTATTTAATTGTGCCGACAGCCAGTTCATTGCATCTCTTGGCACATGACCGTCACTCATGCGAACGTAGGGACCGGAAGGGCAGCCAATAAAATGAACGCCGTTGTAATTAAAAACAAATTTATCGGCACCAAAGACTTTTGTAAAACTTAGTCCACCACTTTCGCTCCAACCTGTGTCATGATTACCGGGGATGATGAAGTATTTTACTTTTAAACTATCCAGTATTCTTTTAGCGGTAAGCACTTCCTGGTGTGTTCCCAACTCAGTAATGTCGCCGGTGATGACTACAAAAGCTATATCGGTTAATTCATTGATGTCTCTAACTGTTCTACGCAAGTCTTCTTCTGCAGCACCATTGGGAGAGCCAATATGTGTGTCGGTAATAAAGGCGAACCGGAAAGGCTTTGTTTGCGCTGTTGAAGAAAGTGTGAGTAGTAAAAGGCATGTAAATACAATGAATGATTTCATGCAGGGAAATTACCTATTTTTAATACTGCTCGGGCAACTAAAAAACCTTCATTTAAACAAAAGCTGCAGGACAAAGCTGGAAAGAAGGGATGATTAGGGAAGTGTTGGGGTGAATAGCGGATGAACTGTACAAGTGAGTGACACAACGATGCTAGATTAAGATACAAATGCCGGTTACAAAAGGCTACTAATATTGGGCAGCAAGGTTTATAGAAATGTAAGCAGCCTTATTGTTTTATGGTTGCGATATGGCTTTTCTTAATGTTTAATTTGTATTTCATTATAACTTCTTGGTCGTAAATTACCTGAAGCCATTGTGCATTTGCTGCAGTAACGTTATAAGTATACTTAATTTTTCTATTGAGTATAGCGGGTTTTATAGTGATGGAATTAAGGGAGGCAATGGTGAGAGAATCGGCCACGGGAACATCGGTAACCACCAGCTTTTTTACCTCGTCGTCTGTTTCTAATTCAATGGTAATGCTATCTCCCAAGGCTGCTTCAATTACCCCGGCAGCAGGCGCAAAGGAAGTTATTTTGTGCTTAAAAAAAGCCATATGCCTGTAGGGGGCTTTATTGTACTCTTTATGGATTGGCGGGTCGTTAAGCAGGGTCCACCTGGTGTCTTCAGGGTAATGATCTTTTATAAAAATAGCTGGATCAGTTAAAAAATAGCTTTCGTTTAAATGCTGTATAAAGTGGTTACCGTAAAAGGTAATATAGCCGCTGCCCCATGTAGCATCTAAAAGGTACCAACTACTATCAATCATAACGGCGTTCCATTTATGGTTCGAGCGAAATTTTGGTGCGTTTCCAACTTGGTCATTGGCGTAGCCTTGTATAATTTCTGAACGAATTCCTGCAAAGTTACAAAGTGTATGAAATAGCCGCGCATAACCATCGCACACCGCCAGTTTTCGCTCTAAAACAATTTCAGCTACTCTTACATCTAAAGTTTTTAAAGTTGCCGTGTCCTTGGCGTCAACCTGTAATATTTTTACAGGGGCATTTCGGCCGGGCTTATACGCTCCAACCTGGTAAGAAATATTTTGGGTTATCCAGCTAAATATGGCTCTTACTTTTTCAATTTCAGTAGTATAATGTTTGGTAAGTGAACGGGCAAGAGAGTCAGGCTCAGCAACAGAAACGCTCTTAACGTGGTAATCAACATTAGAAAAATTAGAAATAGCAGGCTGGCTGAGGCCAACAAAAGGTAAGAGGACAGGTAAAAATTTCAACAACACTTTCATAAATTCCACACAATTACAACTGCTTGCGATATTATGCAAATTGCTTATTTAAATTTATTTGCATCCTGTTTTAACAGTTTAATTCTTTTCGTTTCTTCCACTTTACAAATTTTCTTTTAGTGTAACTGCCTTGTTTGTTAAACCTTACCACTTACCCTTTGCCGATCAAAATTTGTTCGAGTGATTTCCTTGGTTGCACATATAAGAAGCAATAACTATTTCAATTATTACAAATATTTCTTTTACAAGATGGAACTATTTTTGAATAAACGAGTGGGTTACTTAAACTGAAGCCCTGATGCCTGACACCCATTTACAAGAGGAATACCCCGAATTGCAAAACAAAGTGGTTTTAAACGTTGATGATAACGAAATGAACCAATTAGTAATTACTAAGATACTTGAAAGGGTGGGTCTTGTAACGGTTAATGCGAAAAATGGTGCTGAAGCTCTTCAAAAGTTATCAGAAGGCCTTAAGCCTGATGCCATTCTTATGGATCTTGAAATGCCTGTTATGAATGGCATGCAAGCGGCTGAAATTCTTAAGAAAGAAATGGACTCACAAATTCCCATTATTATTAATTCAGGCAATGTAGAAGCTGGCAAAAGATGGAGATTAAGAAAACTAGGAATTCATGATTTTCTTGAGAAGCCATACACGTTAAAGGATATTTTTTCTAAACTTAATAAACACCTCGGGGTACAAATTACATTTTAGGTTTTTAATCACGGGTTTTTGTTACAGGCAGTAATTTCCTAATAAACCATCGTTGTGCCACTCACTTGTACTTCTAGTATCTACATCTACTATTCATGGATGGCAGGCGGTTAAATTTGCTAAAGGTGCGCCGTTTCCGTTTAGTCTCTTTCAGGTATAGCTTTTCTATTCATTCTTTTCGGCCCCATTTTGCACAACCTACACATACCTTCGGATCTTTAGCCTTATTACCCGTTTAAACCTTTTTATTGAATGCAAGCTCGCAGGAAGTTTTAAATCGATTTGTAGTAATTCTTGTTCGGTAACCTTTCCAAAATCCATAAAGCATTTTATTTGTGCCCCGAAGTTCAGGTAAAATCAAAACTATATAAAATAAAGAATGCTTTTCGTTCCTGCTTTACCTTTGCGCCCATGCGGAAATTAACTATGGACGAATTGGGGCGGATGTCGGTGACGGAATTCAAAGAAGCCCAGAAGAACCCTATTATTGTTGTGTTGGATAATATACGCAGCATGCATAATGTTGGCAGTGTGTTTCGTACCGCCGATGCTTTTTTAATACAGGCAATTTTTTTGTGCGGCTACACACCACAACCTCCGCACCGCGACATAAATAAAACGGCCCTCGGCGCTACCGAAACAGTCGATTGGATCTTTTACGCAAACACTATTGATGCAGTAAACGATCTCAAAAATAAAGGGTATAAAATCTTTGGCGTCGAGCAAACAGAAGGAAGTATTATGTTGCAAAAATTCCCTGTTAATAGTAATGAAAAGATTGCAGTTGTGCTAGGAAACGAAGTAGAAGGGGTTGCTACTGAGGTGCTGAAATTGTCCGATGGCAGTATTGAAATTCCGCAGTTGGGTACGAAGCACTCATTAAACATATCAGTCGCTGCCGGTATCGTTTTGTGGGAGTTGGTTAGAACCAGGATGTAGGAAATTGTCAGAACTTGGATTTAAGGATTTGTGGATTATGAGGAATTAGAAAGTTATGTTTTAGGAAGTTTTTGGAGCCGGCATTGAAGCTGTAATTAAGCACCGTTGCGTCGCACTCTTCAACTTGTTGTTATTAATTGAACAAATACATGAGCACTATAAAGAATTACTTAAGCTTAGTAAAGTTTAGCCACACCATTTTTGCGATGCCCTTTGCGTTGATCGGATTCTTTCTCTCAATTACTAAGTCTAATTTCTATAACGGCATGTCAAGTTTAAACATTATAATAGGATGGGGCAGGCCGATTAATGAACTGGTTATGAAATTTCTACTAGTTCTCGTCTGCATGATAACAGCTCGCAGTGCAGCCATGGCTTTCAACCGTTATTTAGACAGGCAGTGGGATGCAAAGAATCCCCGAACCGCTATTCGTGAAATTCCTAAAGGCATTATTACTCCTAAGAACGCTTTAATATTCACGGTTGTTAACTGTATCATTTTTATTGTTGCTACGTGGTTCATCAATCGCACCTGTTTCTATTTGTCGCCTGTTGCCCTATTGGTTGTATTGGGTTATAGTTATACAAAGCGCTTTACTGCTTTGTGTCATTTAATATTAGGAGCAGGTTTAGCGCTGGCGCCAATCGGTGCTTTCCTTGCGGTAACAGGAGTGTTTCATTGGTTGCCGGTTTTATTTTCGTTTGCTGTTTTATTTTGGGTAAGCGGTTTCGATATTATCTATTCCCTGCAAGATGAAGACTTTGACAAGTCGCAACAGTTGTATTCCATTCCGGCAGCTTTAGGTAAAAAAAATGCATTACACGTTTCAGAATTGCTGCATTTGCTGAGCGCTGGATGTGTAATTGCTGCGGGTTTTTATGGCGGCTTTGGCTGGTTGTATTGGATAGGAGTTGCAGTATTCTGCGGCATGCTTATTTACCAGCACTCGATTGTAAAACCAACGGATCTACGAAGAGTAAACATTGCTTTCATGACTGCTAACGGTATTGCAAGTGTAGTGTTTGCCGTGTTTGTAATCGCTGATCTTTTTATAAAGTAGAAAGTGAAGTGCGCATATTCATCTGTTCGTTTTTGACTTTTGACCTTTGAATTAACTACTAAAAGTACAAGTGAGTGACACAACGATGTTTAATTGAAACTCTAAAGCCCGCCTACAAAAAAATACAACCTATAAATTAAAACATACACTCCCATTGCCGCGAATACTCTCAATTGACTACGGTTCTAAAAGAACAGGCTTAGCAGTAACGGATCCCCTAAAAATTATTGCAAGCGGGCTTACCGGCTTGCACACCAAAGATCTTGAAACCTTTCTTACAGATTACTTTAAAAAGGAGCAGGTGGAACTGGTTATAATTGGTCATCCAACTAATTGGGATGATAGTGATACACACGCAACACCCCTTGTACAAGCTTTTATTAACCGGTTTAAAAAGGTGTTTCCAAACATGCCGATTGAAAAAGTGGACGAACGATTTACTTCTAAACTAGCCGTACAAAGCATGGTGGAAAGCGGGATGAAAAAAAAGGATCGCCGCAACAAAAACCTTGTTGATGAAATTGCTGCTACAATTATGTTGCAGGAGTATCTTAACAATATGCAGTAATCACAGTTTTTGCAGTTTGACTATAATGGCGGTAAATTTGCCAGATTAATTTGAAAATTAGAATAGATAAATGATACTTCCGATTGTTGCGTATGGGGCCCCGGTGTTGCGAAAAGTAGCTGTAGATATTGATGCGGCATATCCCAATCTTGCTAAGCTTATTGAAGATATGTGGGAAACAATGTACGCCAGTAATGGGGTAGGTTTAGCTGCTCCACAGATCAATAAAAACATTCGGTTGTTTGTAGTTGATAGCGAACAGATTTTTCAAAACCAGGATGATGAAGACAAGGGAAAATACCCTGACGAACCAGGCATAAAACAGGTGTTCATAAATGCACATGTTAAACAGCTTGAAGGTGATGAATGGCCGTATAACGAGGGCTGCCTCAGCATTCCGAAAATAAGGGAAGATGTAAAGCGACCTGAAACAGTTGTGTTGGAATACCTGGATGAGAACCTGCAACGGCAAGTGAAGTCTTTTAATGGTATCACCAGCAGAATAATCCAACACGAATACGACCACATAGAAGGTAAGTTGTTTATTGATTATTTAAAGCCACTTCGGCGTAAAATGTTGCAGGGCAAGCTGAACGATATTAGCAAGGGCAAGCTTAGGATGGATTATAAGATGATGTACGCCAAATGATAAAAAAGGCTTTCATACTTCTTACTATATTATTTTATGCATTCTCTTCTTCTGGCCAGGATACTTCCATTGTGTATCAAAACCAAGCCTTTACTTTATCAGAGGTTATTGTAAGAAACAATTTCAACATCAGGTCTTTTATAGATTACATTAAGAACGACACTACTTTTTACAAAGCATTCCGCAATCTTCGTGTACTTAGTTTTTCTGCCTACAACGATATTCGTGCTCTTGATAAGAAAGGTAAAATGGTTGCTTCGCACATGAGCACTACCCGCCAGACGCGAGCAAATAATTGTAGAACCATGCAGGTGCTTGAAGAAAAGACGACCGGTGATTTCTACGATGATAAAGGCAATTATAACTATACCACCGCCGAAATGTATGCAAGCCTCTTTTTCACTAAAGGATCTGTGTGCGGGGAAACAAACATTGTAAAAGGAATTAATTTCTCAGGCAAAGGCAAGAGCGGCATCAGCAAGCATAAGGAGCAATTGAAACAGCTTTTCTTTAATCCGGGAACCCGCATTCCCGGTATTCCATTTATAGGCAACAAGATTGCCCTTTTCGATGAAGAGGTTAGTAAGCTATACGACTTCAGAATCGATCAGCAGGACTACATGGGAACCAAATGTTACGTCTTTACAATTAACCCTCGTGCCGATCTTTCGCCAGGAGAGAGAAGTGATATCGTAATTGATAAAATGACCACGTGGTTCAATGCGAAAACTCTTGAAATAACCGGCCGCAATTACAGCCTTAGTTACAAGGCCGGCGTGTACGATTTTGATGTTGACATGGAAGTAGAGCTTGTAAAAGTGGGGGAGCTTCTTGTTCCGAAAGTGTTACGCTTTAACGGAACCTGGGACGTAATTTTTAAGAAAAAGGAACACGTATTTTTCACTGCTACATTATTCGATTTTAAAGCACCTCAATAATCTTTACTTCACCATTGTTTTAATTATTTGTTGACAAGCTAAAGTTTTTCAATTAAGCATCGTTGTGTCACTCACTTGTACTTTCGGTTGTTAGTGCATCGAACAAGCACGTGCTTATTTCTCACTCGAATTGTTTAGCAATATAAGAATCTACGCTTTTGCAATTTTTAGTTAGTGCCTCCAATTGCATACGCTGGTGCTGGTATAGCAATTGCACTTAAGTAGAAACAAAAATTGTTTTATGAAAGCTATTTTAATTACCGCCGCAATAGTTGGTGCCGTAGCAGCAGCTTTAATTGTTTACTACACCGAAGATATTAGTGGTTCAGATAAAGATTTAGACGAATTGGCTGACGAAACAACCAATGCCTTTGATTCTATGGAAAGAAACTTTGAAAGAGTTAGGCTACATCCAAGAGAGTCTTTCACCTAGTAGAGTTTTAACTTAACTTAAAAGTCAATAATAAGAGTAAAGACTTTTACTATTTCAACGACTCTTTTTATTGATCGCCAAATTTCTAATTTATGAGCCAGGCATTTGTAAAAGAAAGTGAAGAACAGTGGTTACACGAGGTTCCTCCAACAATTAATGCGTTAATTGTTTACCTGACAAGGGAAAACAATGGAATTAGGGTTTACGAAAAAAAGAGTTATGCGCATCCAAAGGAGAAAAGGGAAGTGCACGAAATGAGTAATGGCCTAACGTATGCTAAAGATGATGAAGGCAAATGGTATGTCATTTAAAAACGCTAGAGAAAGCTGCAAAAAGATTTGCCGATAAAGTGATTGCGACGCAACGATGATGCTATAAAAATCTACTGCTGGTATCAAAAACTAAAAAGGGTTGGAAGAGCTATTCTTACTTGCCGAAATAATTCATAAATGCTTTTATTTGTTGCTTAAATCTCAACCTTGATTAAAACAGCGACAATAGTTTATCTTATCTGTTTTTCCTGTTACGTCCTTTTTACCAGGCAGCCCGATTATTTTAATGGCGAATTTGCTAGGGGAACTATTGTTTGTTTAGAAAAGGACAAGAAAAAAAAATCAGTAAGATACAGGGTAGGAAGTGAAGCTTTTGTGGTACCGCTAAAAGGTTGGGGCGCACGGCAAGTGGCTGAAGGAGATGCAGTGGAAGTGATCCATGATCCTTCACCGCCATCTAATGGGTCGATGATACTTTTTTTGCTTACTGGTTTAAACTACCTGAATTTCTAGGGACGGTAATCGTCTACTTTATTTTGTTTTTTGCTGCCGTCGCTATTACCGGTAAGAACCAAATAAGTGAAGATCCGGAACAAGGATCTTTTACCAGGAAGAGAAAGTACAAAGACTAACATTAATAACAATGAGAACAATATTGCTGTTAATAGCCTCCAACATATTTATGACTTTTGCCTGGTACGGCCATTTAAAAGATAAAGGCGTACTTCTTTGGAAAGCGATATTAGTAAGCTGGGGAATTGCATTTTTTGAATACTGCCTTATGGTGCCTGCGAACCGTATTGGTTATACCAGCGGCTTGAACGGTTTTCAGCTAAAAATTATCCAGGAAGTAATTACTCTTGTTGTGTTTTGCTTTTTCGCAGTGTGGTATTTAAAAGAACCCTTTCACTGGAAGTATCTTGTAAGCTTCCTATTTATTTTAGGCGCAGTATATTTTGCTTTTAAAAAGTAAAGGCGTCCCAACCTAATGGAACGCCTCTAATTAACCTACTGCGTAAACATCCACATTAACCACAAAAAAATTAACGTCTGAGGAGGAAACTACTAAACCTCGTCTGTTAATGTATATAAGACGTCTACTTGTTTCCTTCGTTTAATTGCTGTGTTTCTATTAACAGCTTCTTAGCTTATAATAAAATTTAAAATTTATTCTTCTCTATGGAAGAATAAGCTTTCCAATCTTGCCATTAGAACCCGCAAGGAATACCGTTTTGCTTCCGGGCGCTGTTTTGCAAACATTGAAGCCTTCGCGAGTTATACTTTTCCATTCACGCTTTGGGTTAGTAGTATAATCAACTCCATTGGTTCCACACGAAACCAATGTATTACCACTTACGATTACAACACAACTCCGGTAACCGAACGGAGGCGCTACAGTCGATGTTCCCCACTTCTCGCCAAGATCAGTAGAAAAATAAAAGTTATCTGAAGCGTTATTTGCTCCTTTATAATCTCCCCCAATGCAATAGAAGCGCTTTTGCTTATCAGTAGCTAAAGAAAAAATACCGGTACTTTCCTTTCCCTGGGCTGCCGGCACATTTACCATTTTGCTTTTGCCGCCCGGCTTGCCTATAAAAGAAATGTTAGCAGTTGTGCCCCCGGTAACAAACACAAATTCAAAATCAGGATGATTTATAAAGGAAATATTAGATCCGCTTGCCGAGAATATCGCCTCTCCGGCTGCTGCGGGTGGAAGTTGAGTTAACGGGACTTCTGTCCATGTATCCCCGCCGTCGTTGGTTCTAATGATGTAAAAAAATCTCTTTGCACTCGAGCCAATTACTAAAGGATCACCAATACAAATTCCCTCCTTGCTGTTCTTAAAATCCATTGCATCTAGGAACATCCCGTTCTTATTTTTTTCAAAAACGGTCTTCCAGGTTTTGCCGCCGTCTATAGTTTTTAGAATATAAGCTGGGTTATCTACCACCATTAAAAGAGCAGTGGTACTATCAAAGGCTTCAATATCCCTGAAGTCTTTTTGTTCAAAGCCTTTTACAATTATCCATCTGAAACTCTTGCCGCTATCAACCGATTTGCCAACGGTGCCGTTACTTCCACTAACCCAAATCACGTTGTCCGTAGGCATGCTCATGCCTCGCAAACTCGTGTTCGTGCCTGATGCAATCATTTGCACACCCAAATTCTTTTGACCAACACTAAAGACCGAGATCATCGACAAAACGAAAGTAAAAGTGAGTATGCGCATCATAGTTTGTTTATCAAGTGTAAAGATATATGTTACCGAAGTGGACACGCCAGAAGGTCTACTTATTTTATCTTATTTAAGTTCTCGTCCTTTTAACTGAGGACCGCAATTGCTAATGGTTATGCCTTGAAACGTTTTTAATACCGGCATTTATTTTCATAGCATCATCGTTGCGTCGCAATCACTTCATCGGCAAATCTTTTGCAGCGCCCGGCTTATTTTTAATTTTCGTTCTCGCTCACATGGTTGCTTGTAATACATCCAAAACCGAAATATGCGTTTGTCCTATAGAAATTAAGAATCTTCATTTTTCGCATTATATTTTTATTGTAACTGCTTTTTCGTGTCCCAATTAAACCTGCTTTTTTATTTATTGTGCGGCCTAAAGAATTGATTATCCACAATTAACAATAATTGTTCAAAAGAAAAATTGCGGTGCGGGCTCCAAAATCTCATATTTGCTTGTTCACTCTGCAAGCTTTGGTTTTTACTAAAATATTTAGGAGTTTTGCTTCTTTAAAGAATGAGGGCGGGAGTAAAAACCAGATGGTGCGTAGAGAGTCGAAAGTACAAGTGAGTGACACAACGATGTGTAATAGAAATACCGAAGCTAGTTAGTTAGAAATTTTAAAAGTATTAGAAACACGATATAATGGCTGACAAAGAGATTTTTGATTACACCGAAGACAGTATCCGGAGCCTTGACTGGCGCGAACACATTCGCCTGAGGCCGGGTATGTACATTGGTAAATTAGGCGATGGCAGTAGCCCCGACGATGGTATTTATGTATTGATTAAAGAGGTGATGGACAACTGTATTGATGAACACACCATGGGCCATGGCAAACACGTAGAGTTAACGATTAAAGACAACGA
>JAQBNN010000014.1 GCA_028288505.1 Segetibacter sp.
CGCGTATGAAGTTTTCGAGAAAGACATTTGCCATAAGCTTTATCGCCCGGTATAGATTTATACTAATACTATACATCTCTATATTTTGGACGATAGTCGATTTCTTTTTCGTAATAACACGCGGAGAGCCAACTTATTACAGCTTTGCATCAGCAATAGCATTGCGTTGCTTCCTGGTTTTTTTAATGAGCGTAATCATAGGCTACCTGCTTGTATTCAAACTTCGTAAGCTTTTCAGGCATTACGTAATGTGGCTAAGCTTTGTTACCCGTAGTGCTATTTTGTTGGTAGCCGCCTATATCATCAATTATATTATTCACGCCGCTCACATTATTTTCATACTTCACCTTAGTATTCCTGATGCTATAAGGCGATATGGGGAAGATGCATTCCACCCCCAATGGCTTGCTCAAAAAATGATGTATTGGATGATACTCTTCCTGCTTACTCAATTAATAATTGAAATAAACGAGAAGTACTCCCCAGGTGTTTTTACAAAAATCTTTTTAGGCAAATACATCGAGCCAAAAATAGAAAGCAGGATCGTAATGTTCCTCGATCTGAAAGACTCAACACCAATAGCTGAGAAGCTTGGCCACCAACAATACTTTAAGTTCATTCGCGATTTTATTTACCATATTTCCAACGCATTAATCGAGCATGGCGGAGGCATTTACCAATATGTAGGAGACGAGGTAGTAGTGTCGTGGCTGCTCAACGAGAAAAATACTAAACGCTGTTTTGCTGCATTGCTTGAGGCACGGAAGAACCTGCAAAAAAACAGTGAACACTTTAGACGGGTGTATGGTGTTGTGCCCGAATTTAGAGTGGGTATACATGCCGGTGATGTAACTGTTGGTGAAATAGGTGTTGTAAAAAAAGATCTTGCTATGAGTGGCGATACCATGAATACTACAGCACGTATACGTAGTGCCTGCAGCGAGTTAAACCAGAAGTTTATTGTATCAAAAGAGTTTATGGAACATATAGACCTTAAACAATGGCAAAGCGAAAGCCTGGGAATTGTTGAATTAAAAGGTAAAAACAATGGTATAGAATTGTTTGCTTTAAAGATCTAAAGTTTCTTAAATCACTTTTTATTATAGCTACTTATAATACTAGCATTAATATTTCATAGCATCATCGTTGCGTCGCAATCACTTCATCTTTTTGTTCTGTTGGCAACCTTCCTTTTACTAAATCAGAGCTACAAAAAGGCACAGTGCTACTCAAAGAGTGATCTATCTCTTTTCAATGTCGCAGTGTCTCTTCGGATCAAAAAAAAGCTCACTCATGAATTTGTAGTACAAGAGTGCGACGCAACTATGCCCCCTGGAAGATATTATGCCGATAACAAAATTCAACTAAAAAGAACAACCCAACGCCGGCTTTGCAATACTACCTTTCACTTAAGTGATTGAGTTTCAAAAGTAAGATGGCATGGTTCTTTTAATTGGTAGCATTATTAACAATAAAATCCTTTGATATGGAAGCTCAAGTAAAAATTTTATCATCAAAGCTGAATAAAGTTTTGTTGACTATTTTCTTTGTTTTATTTTCTGTTGTAACATTTGCGCAAGACGGTGGCGGAACTAAAAAAGTTGATGTTAACATTAGCACAGGCGGCGATGGTGGTGGAGGTTTTTTTGCTTCTCCATGGGTTTGGGTAGTAGGCGTAGCAGTATTTATTTTGCTATTGGTTGCATTGCTCAGGGGGGGAAGCAGAAGAGACGTTTAAGCTTTTTCCCAACTCTGTAAAAATATTAAAAGGCTGCATTTGCAGCCTTTCTTATTTTGTGTGAGCCTCTAAAAAGGTTCGTTCTTTTCTACTTAAACTGTTTATTCCTCTTCTATGAATTTTTTCAAGTATCCTGTCAACTTCTTTTGCCTCATCAATTTTAGATAGGTTGTATTTATCCTCAACGGTAAGAAACTTGTTCTTCTTAAAAGGTGAATCTACAAGCAGGTACTCGGGTTTGTAAACAAGCAAGGTAATAAAAGCAATTGCCGGCGCGGCTACTATAATTATACTAAAAGTATTGTCAATGAGTGATGTGGGATACATTACAACGCCTAAAAGTAAACCAGTGATACCGCCACCTAAATGTGCATCGTGCCCAATGTTTCCTTTCTTGCTTTTAATGCCATAAATAGAGAAGATAACGTAAGCTAAACCAAAGATCCAACCAGGTATTGCAATAGGTAAAGGAAACAATGTAATAGACATGCCGGGAATAACAGCAATGCTGGCGAAGATGGATCCGAAGATTGCGCCTGATGCTCCTACCGAGCTATAGCTTCCTTGAAATCTATGGATATAAGTGCTTAAGATATTGCCGCCTACAAGACTTACAAAGTAGATTAGTATAAACCTTATTGGTCCCATAAAACCTTCAAGACTTGTACAAAAAAAGAAAAGGCCCAGCACGTTCATTATTAAATGCATCCAATTGGTATGCAGGAAACCCGATGTTATTAAACGCTTATAATCTTTTTGATTTCGAACAGTATTTACGATAAACTTATACCGGTACGAAAAGCCGGCATCTTTAAAACCTTTATAAGAAAAGGCAAAGGTTGCTACAATAAGAATGAGTGTAATACTAAAGAAACCGTTCATGAAATCAATGTTACTAAAAATATTAAAATGAACTAATGGCAGAAGGTGAAAAAACTGGTAAAACCTCCTGCACCTAATATTACACTTTTAAATATTGTGCCTTAAAACAAATTCTTTGTAAAATAAAAACCCCTTCGGTTTGAAGGGGTTTTAAAATTTATAAAGAATTCCTTGTTTTAAGGATAGGCCTGCTTTCGCGCCTGTAAGGATTGCTCCTTGCCGGAACTGGCCTGGTTATAGTTCTGTTGTTGCCATTATGATTACTATTGGCACGTGCAGGCACAGTAGAATGGTAAGGATGATCTTCAACAACAGGAATAGGCTTAGCAATTAGCTTATTGATGTCTCTTAAATATTCTCTTTCTTCTGCATCAACAAACGAAAAAGCTATTCCACTTAGTCCTGCACGGCCTGTACGACCAATACGGTGTACATACGTCTCAGGAATATTGGGCATCTCGTAATTAATTACGTGAGACAAAGAATCAACATCAATACCTCTTGCAGCAATATCAGTTGCAACAAGCACCCTTAGGTTACCACTTTTAAAGTTAGTAAGAGCACGTTGTCTTGCCGTTTGCGATTTGTTGCCATGTATAGCTTCAGCCTCAATGTTAGCACGGTTAAGGTCTTTCACCACTTTATCAGCACCATGTTTGGTTCGCGTAAAAACCAATGCAGTTTTAATGTTGTCATCTTTTAAAATGTGCAACAACAAACTACGCTTATCGTTTTTCTCAACATAAAACATTGCCTGGTCAATCTTATCAACTGTAGATGAAACTGGGGTAACTTCTACTCTTACAGGATTGCTTAGAATGGTGTTAGCCAAACTTGAAATCTCTGGTGGCATAGTAGCTGAGAAAAACAAGGTTTGCCTTTTAGCCGGTAACTTGGTAATTACTTTTTTCACGTCGTGTATAAAGCCCATATCAAGCATACGGTCAGCCTCGTCTAAAACAAACAGGCTTATTTGTTGAAGGTTTATGTAACGTTGGTCAATAAGGTCTAATAAACGCCCAGGTGTAGCTATTAAAATATCAACACCATTTCTTAATGCGTTAACCTGCGGCACTTGCGATACACCCCCAAAAACAACCATCGAGCTAAGGCCAACATGTTTTCCGTAAGCAGTGAAGCTTTCGTCAATTTGTATAGCCAATTCACGGGTTGGTGTAAGTATCAACGCTTTTATTGGGCGTGGACCTCTTTGCGGCGCTTTGTCTGCATGCAGTATTTGTAAAATAGGAATTGCAAAAGCAGCCGTTTTACCGGTACCCGTTTGCGCGCATCCCAATAAATCTCTTCCTTCTAAAACTACAGGAATTGCTTGCTGTTGTATAGGTGTAGGATTGGTATATCCTTCGTTTTTGAGCGCTTTTAAAAGAGGCTCAATTAAATTCAAATTTTCGAATAACAATTGTAATACTATTAAAGTAAATAAATACAACCTTCCAAAATGTATGTGAAGATCGATTGAATAGACTGCTCATTTAAAATGACCAGATGAAACTTTGTAGGAGAAGAAGAGTATCAGGTCGGCTTACAGAGAGTGTAAATAATGCAGCGAATGTAGATCATTAAAACTAAAAGCTATTATAAATGTTCGAACAGCAATTATAGAACCTATTGATACCATTAGTAGTCGTTAAAAATTATGTACCAAGCATTTTGCTACTATTAAACATCGTTGCGTCGCACTCTTGTACCATTACTGGCCTGCTGAGCCTTTTTATGCCAATTACCCATTCATCTTACTAACAATGCTTCATCTACAACAGCCTTTCAAAAAAAACGCAAGAGTCTCAAGGGGTGAAAATACGAGGCGGGCTGCAGCCAGACTACATAGCAGTAAACACACTCAAGCAAATAGAAAACGGTAATACCATTTTTATATTTTAACCCTGGATTAACTCTTTTTGTTCTTTTATTAAGAAAAAGAACCAAAGTCAGTCCTGAAAAGAGTTTCACTACTTTATACACATCGGCAATTTATGTTCCCTTTGCCGTTCATCACTTACTCATCAAACGAAAGCTTTCGTTAATCACAATTCAATTGCAGTACGAGGTGTTGCGTTCTACATTTGATATGTCAAACAAACAAATTGACAACCAACCAAACAATAAAAATTAAAAAATTACAATTATGAAAAAACTACTCATCGTCGCCTTATTAATTGCCTCAGTAGCAACAAGCGCATTCGCCACAGACGTAACAAAGGTTAGCGGAAAAGCCCTGCAAAGTTTTTCTTTCGATTATGCTAACGCAACCAATGTTACATGGACTGTAAAAGCTGGTGTCGCTAAAGCCTCTTTTATCGAAAATTGTGAAAACGTTGAAGCATTCTATTCCCACAATGGAGACTTGCTCGGTACCAGCAAAAAAATCTCTCTTGATGTACTTCCTGTCTCAGCAAAAAGAGCATTTGCCAAAAGATATGCTGACTATACAGTTAAAGAAGCAATCAGCTTTAATGGAGTTGATGAAAATGCTTTTTATATTTCTGCTGAAAATAACAAGTACTCAATAATCTTAAAAGTTACTCCAGAAGGAACTTCAATTTTCAAAAGAACAGCCAAAATATAAAAACACCTTTAATTCTGTACGACCCATTGGTAAAGCAATGGGTTTTTCATTTTTGATATTTTAATAAAACTTCCTCAATGTAATTCTGCATCGACATAAAGTTTCCTTCCTTTCGCAAATCCGTGATCAACCTATGAAGTAGATCTTGTAGCTTTTTCCCAGCACGTCTTTTAGTAAATGCAGGGATAGCATATTTATCAAGATCTACAAACTCCCACGGATGAAAATAAAGGCAGACGTAACCGTCTTTTTTTAAAGTGTGCTTTACGAGGTGCAAATAAAGCGCGTAAGGAAAATTTTTAAAAGATAACCAGAATAAGGGAATGCGCAATTGTGGTGAAACGGAGGCAGGAAAACGTAACATCCCTTCCTCTTGGTAAGGGTTGCGGCTAAGATGAAGGTTGTTGTATTTTCCGGGTATCCAGGTAGGGTTTACAGATGAATCGTATGCATAACCTGCCTGCAAAATAGCTTCCATTTCAATAGGGCGCATTCGCGGCATACGTAAACCCTTTACTATTTTTCCTGTAATTTCTTCCAGCGATTTTTTCGAGCTTAGCAAATCTTCAATTTTAAACGAAGAATGGTAAAAGGTGTGAGATGCAACTTCGTGCTTTTTACTAATGTTTTTAATTTCTGTAGGAAAACGATTTGCGAAATTGGCAGTTGCAAAAAAAGTAGCTTCAACAGGGTAACTCTCAATGATTGGCATAAGTGTTTGTAACCCCTCTAACCCAACCAACATCTGTTCATCCAAATGGATATTCTGGTTATACTCCAAAGGCATGTCAAACTCTTCTACGTCAAAACTTAGCAGAATGTATTTATCCTTCATCATGCTAAACTTGTCTCCTTTATTATATAAAGCGGCCTGTGTTTAACCTGCATAAACACTTTTCCAAGATACAAACCAATTATTCCAAGAATGCAAAGTTGTAAGCCACCAAAAAATGCAATGGTTACAATAACAGAAGTCCAGCCGCTGATTGTAGAACCAAAGTAATAGCTAAACAAAGCATATGGCAGGTAAAGCAAAGTTGCAAGAGAGAAGAAAAAGCCAAGGTAGGCAGCCACGTAAAGCGGCTTAGTACTAAAAGATGTAATGCCTTGCAAAGCAAAGCGAATCATTTTATGCAAGGTATACTTGCTCCTGCCCCAAGTTCTTTCATTAGGCACATACTCAATGCCTACTTGTGAAAAACCCATCCATTTTACCAGCCCCCTAAAAAACAGTTCATGTTCTGTAAAGTCTCTTAACACGTCAACCACTTTTTTGGATACTAAGCGAAAGTCTGCGGTTCCTTCTTCCATCTTCACCTCACTCATTATATTCATAACCTTATAAAACCAACCGGAGGTTGTTCTCTTCACCCTTCCCACTTTGCCACCTTCCTGCCTTATTGTATACACTACATCATAACCTTCTTCCCACTTCCCCAAAAGCGAAGGTATGAGCTCAGGGGGATGTTGCATATCACCGTCAAGACTAATTGCACAGTCGCCAATAGATTTATCAAGCCCGGCTTTTAAAGCGTTTTGGTGGCCAAAATTTCTGCTAAATGAAATATAGTTTATACGTGGGTCTGTAGAGGCAAAAGCCTTAATTACTTCGAAGGTATTATCCTTACTGCCGTCATCCACAATAATTAGCCTGTAGTTATAGTTAAGTTTTGCAAAAATCTGCCTAATAGCATTTACCAGGCAACCGATATTTTCCTGCTCGTTAAATACCGGTACTATAATGTCAACAGTTCTCATTATGGTTTGTACATTCTATTTTTATTTAACCCAAAGTTTTTAAATAACACATCAGCAGTAAGCCAAAGCCAAACAACAAAACAAGGTAGCGCCTTTAGGGCATAAGCACGAACATAGTAGTTTCGTATATACGAAGGAAATAAATCAGTAGCTGATAAACTGGTAAGTAAAAGTACAAATATTAAGACAATGTTAACCCACCACTTGTGTTTTCGGTAGTGTAGCGAATACCATATTCCTACACCTACCAACGCTATAACATAAGTAGAAGATTCTGCTGAAGAGCTGAAGATAACTACAGTAATTAACACAAGCGCCAGGTAACTTAACCGAAAATCCTTAAACAGGTATTGTTTGAAGCGCAATAAAGGAGAAGCAATTAGTAAAACAGCAGTAGCTAATACGGGCAAATTGCTTAGGTTGTTAACATTGCCTATTCTCCTGATCATTCCCATAACCGAAATGTCCTGCATTCCACCAGAAGCGCCTACATTTTCATTCTTTGCATTTTTTTCTACCAGGCTGCTATACCAATCCTGGTAGCTCTGGATAATAAACGAAGGAGAGGAGATGAGCATTGGAAGTACAAACAGAACCAAGCACCAGAAAGCAAATGAAAAACAGAACTTCAACTTATGTTTAGAAAAAACAAAAAACAGCAACCCTGCAACACCATATAACTTTACCAGAAAACCAGCGGCAATAAACAGTGTTGCCAAAAAATCGTCCTCGTTTTCTACAAGTACATAAGCAAGTATAAGCCACGACGCAACCATGGGGTTGAACTGAACATTGTGAATTGCCGTCATCATTTCAATAGCACTTATTGCAAGAATGATAAGCTTTTGTTGCTCAGGCAGATCAAGTTTCTTAATAGCAAAAAATAAAATCGCCGCATTTGCCAGCCCCCAAAGTATGCAGCCAAGCCAGGGAGGGAAAAGAGCAAAGGGTGCAATTACAAGGCTAAAAACAGGACCATAATGGTTAGTGTCCCAGTACTCAGCTGGGTATTCAACAAACAAATTGGTTTGTTGCATCGTGTGCCAAAACACCCCTCTAAAAATGTGGAAATTATTGATTGAACTCCTCAGTACTTCCGCTAGCACGCCAGCAAAGGCAAGTAAAAACCAGATAATAGAAATTAAAGCTACTGGCTTATAAAGCTTCAGTTGTTTAAATAAAAGGGTCATAGGCTAAGCAAGGCGTAATGGTTAATAGCACTGCCTCTCAAGCTCGGGTTAAAGCAGTAAACTAGTGCTAAGCAAAGGCAAAATAACAATATTGAACAACAAACCTTAAACTCGTTATAAAAAACTTTTAAATCAATTAAAACTGGTGTAAACGATTAATTTTGCCGTCCGAAATATAAAACTATGAACAAAGGACCTGTTTCTCAATTTATACAACATCACTATCGCCACTTTAATGCTGCCGCTATTGTAGATGCTGCTAAAGGGTATGAAACGCATTTATTGGAAGGCGGAAAAATGATGATAACACTTGCAGGTGCTATGAGTACCGCAGAGTTAGGTATTTCTTTGGCTGAAATGATCCGCCAGGATAAAGTACAAATAATCAGTTGCACAGGTGCAAACCTCGAAGAGGATATCATGAACCTTGTTGCACATAATTCATATAAAAGAGTTCCTAATTACCGTGACCTTAGCCCGCAGGAAGAGTGGGACTTGTTAGAAAAAGGATACAACCGCGTAACAGATACCTGCATTCCTGAAGAAGAAGCTTTCCGCCGCATACAGCAGCACATCCATAAAATTTGGAAAGATGCTGAAGATGCAGGCGAACGCTACTTTCCGCACGAGTACATGTACAAGCTGTTGCTAAGCGGCGTTATGAAGGAAAACTATGAGATTCCTTTAGAGCACAGCTGGATGATCGCTGCTGCTGAAAAAAACCTTCCTATCATTGTTCCGGGATGGGAGGATAGCACTATGGGTAACATATTTGCGAGCTATTGCATTAAAGGCGAGCTTAAAACCAGCACCATGAAAGGCGGGATTGATTACATGGTTTGGTTAAGCAACTGGTACAAAGAAAATTCTGCCGGAAAAGGTGTTGGCTTCTTCCAGATTGGTGGCGGTATTGCCGGGGATTTCCCGATTTGCGTGGTGCCTATGATGTACCAGGATCTTGAAATGCACGAAATACCGTTCTGGAGTTATTTCTGCCAAATCAGTGACAGTACTACATCTTACGGTTCTTACTCAGGCGCAGTTCCTAACGAAAAGATTACCTGGGGCAAACTAGATATTCACACACCAAAGTTTGTGATTGAGAGTGATGCGACCATCGTGGCTCCGCTCGTTTTTGCCTATGTTTTAGGTTTGTAATTTTGGTTGCCGGCATTGGTGGTACTATTAAGCATCGTTGTGTCACTCACTTGTACGGCAAACCATTACTGAAAAAAATAGACCTTACTTTAAATATAACCCGCAGCAATTGCGGGTTTTTTTGTGCCACTATAAAATCCTCTTTAAACCAATCTTCTGCTAATTTTGCTGCTTATTAAAAGTAAGACCTAAGCTCAATAGTAGCAATGCCGATGAACGGAATGCGACGCAACGATGTTTAACCGGGGTATGAAAGCTGGTACCAAAAAAAGTTATTACTTTACGCTTTACATAAAAGAAATCTTTACATATAACTAATCAATAAGAACCATGAGTATCTTGAAGCAATTTGAACTTACAGGTAAAACAGCATTAGTAACGGGCAGCGATACAGGCCTTGGACAAGCAATGGCCATCGCACTAGCCGAAGCTGGCGCTGATGTAGTTGGCGCATCGAATGTTGAGGCTATTAAAGGCGGCGACACTGAGAAGGCGATTACGGGCTTAGGCAGAAAGTTTACAGGCTACGTTGTTGATATTTCGAACCGCGATAGTTTGTATAGTTTTATAAACGAGGTAAAGGCAAACCATTCTATTGACATTTTGATCAATAATGCAGGTATGATCTTGCGTAAACCTGTTGCCGAACATCCTGATGAGTGGTGGGATAAAGTGATCTCAGTAAACCTTGATGCACAGTTTATTTTAACCAGGGAGTTTGGAAAGGATATGATTGAAAGAGGTTCGGGTAAAATTGTTTTTACCTGCTCTTTGTTAAGCTTCCAGGGTGGTATAAACGTACCTGGATATACTGCCAGTAAGTCTGCAGTGGCAGGGCTTGTAAAAGCTTTTGCTAACGAGTGGGCATCAAAAGGAATTAATGTAAATGGCATTGCGCCTGGCTATATTGCTACCAATAATACTGAAGCATTGCGTGCCGATCCTGAGCGTTCTAAATCTATTTTAGATCGTATTCCTGCTGGTCGCTGGGGCGAGCCAAAAGATTTTAAAGGACCAGTTGTGTTCTTAACATCAGAAGCAGGCTCTTACTTAAACGGTCATGTTATGGTAGTTGACGGAGGCTGGATGGCGAGGTAGTTTTAAACATACTTACAAGGTAAAAGGAGCGGGCAACTGTTCCTTTTTGTTTTAACAAAAAGGCTCAATGAATTCGAGTAAACTTTTGGTTGCCTGCATTTGTTCTTTATGCAGCCCCGGTTGTGTCACTCACTTGTACTGTATCTTTTTATGACATCTATTTCGTCGGGCACTATCCTTGCAACTTGCGGGTAATTATAAAGCGTTTAAAAAGTAAGAGCATGAATTTGAAAATCAATAAAACTATATTCCTGGTTGCCGTCTTGTTTTCTTTGGGTTGTTACAGTCAAAAGAAAAAAACTGCGTCGGGGTATAATTTAGAAGAGCCGGTTAAGTTTGATTTGCCAAAAGACATCGACCAGATCTCAGGGATCGTGTACAGTAATGATAACTCAGTGTATGCTGTTGACGATGATAATAGTGCGGTGTACAAAGTGTCGCTGCAACCTAATCCCCAGGTACAAAAATGGAAGTTTGAAAAAGGAAATGACACCGAAGACTTAGTGATTTTAAAAAACACATTTTACACTCTAAACAGTGCCGGAACTATCTTAAGTTTTTCACTTCCTGCCAGTCAAACATTGCGATATGATCTCCCATTGAAAGGTAAAAATGAATTTGAAAGTTTATTCTACGAGACCAGTAGCAATCAATTAATAATGCTCTGTAAAGAATGTGGCGATGATAAAAAGAATGAGACTTCCGCTTATGCTTTTGATTTAAACACCAATGCTTTTTTACCAGCAACTGCATTTAAAATACAAAAGAAAGATATAGAGAAAAAGGTGGGAAGTATAGAACGATTTAAACCTTCTGCTGCGACTATTAACCCCATCACGAAAGAACTTTATGTTGTATCTTCTGTTAATAAACTTTTAGTTGTTCTAGACGCAGCAAGGAAAGTAAAAGAAGCATACAAACTTGATTCGAAACTTTTCAGGCAACCTGAGGGAATTGCTTTTACAACTTCAGGAGACATGCTGATAAGTAATGAAGGCTCATCTAAAACACCTGCTAATATTTTGATGTTTAAAAAACAATAGCTTTATAAAACGTGGGGGTGAAGATGTTGTGTTGAGTGAATAAACAACCGTACAAGAGTGCGACGCAACGAAGGACTCGAGTAGTAATAAAGATTTGTCCACTAACAAAATAAGCTGTGCGCATTTACCATAAAAATTCTTTTTCATGAAAGCAATTTGGAACAACACTGTTATTGCCGAAAGCAATGAAACCGTGGTGGTGGAGGGCAATCATTATTTTCCTAAGTCTTCCGTTAACGAGGCGTTTTTAAAATCTTCCGACACGCATACGTTTTGCCCGTGGAAGGGCACTGCATCTTACTATTCTCTCGAGGTAAATGGAGAGATGAATAAAGACGCCGCATGGTATTATCCAACTCCGAAAGATGCAGCAAAACAGATAAAAGATCACATAGCTTTTTGGAAAGGGGTAAAGGTTGAACCATGAAAAACGGACACCTTAAATAATGATCGTAGCTGAAAATATAAGCAAGCATTTTAATGGCAGTGTTGCTGTAGATAACATTTCATTCTCCATAGATGATGGAGAAACGCTTGTATTGCTGGGCACCAGTGGTTGCGGTAAAACCACTACGCTACGAATGATAAACAGGCTAATAGAACCAACCGCGGGAACCATTTTCGTGGGTGGTAAAAATGTGCTATTGCAACCGGCTGAAGAGTTGAGAAGAAGTATTGGTTATGTCTTACAAAGTCACGGGTTGTTTCCTCATTATACCGTTGCTGAAAATATTTCTATTGTACCGAAACTGCTTAAATGGAATAAGGAAAAGATTAGTAGCCGCGTAGAAGAGTTGATGCATAAGTTGCAGCTCCCTTCCTCCGCTGCAACAAGGTATCCTAGTGAATTAAGTGGTGGACAACAACAGCGCGTTGGATTAGCACGAGCCTTAGCTGCAGATGCACCTATACTTTTAATGGATGAACCTTTTGGTGCGCTCGATCCAATAACAAGAGCAGGCATCAGGAAAGAATTTAAACAGCTTGATGATTTTAAAAAGAAGACTGTGGTATTGGTAACACATGATGTGCAGGAAGCTTTTGAACTCGGCGATCGGGTTTGTTTAATGCACAAAGGTTCTATTATGCAAATAGGTACTGCAAAAGATTTATTATTTAATCCTGCTAACGAATTTGTAAGCTCTTTTTTTGACCAGCAACGATTACAATTAGAGTTACAATCTATTCTTATTAAAGATATTTGGAACGAGTTGATAATGCCAACAACTGCTGGCTTCACTACAATAAGTATTAACGAAAGTTTGTGGGATGCTATGGAGATAATGTCGGAGAGCGATGAAGCTATAACCGTAATTGACGAGAGCAGTAACGATGTTAGGGCAATTGATTTCAATCTTATTCAGTCTGCAATAAGCAACCTAAAACAAAACCAATAAAATGGAGGAGCAGCAGAGCCTTTTGGAGTTTATGATGCAGCAATCGGATAAGTTGATGGATCAAACGATTACTCATATTGGCCTCACCTTTATATCGCTTTTTATTGCAGTTCTAATTGGTTTGCCCCTAGGTATTTTTATTGCACGTAATAAAAAATGGGCAGGTTCTTTATTAGGTGTAGCAGGTGTACTGCAAACCATTCCAAGCATTGCTTTGCTAGGTTTTATGATACCTCTTTTAGGCATTGGTCCCATGCCTGCCATCGCTGCTTTGTTTTTATATGCCTTACTCCCAATTATACGTAATACTTACACTGGTATTAGTGAAGTAAGTGCTCCAGTTATTGATGCTGCAAAGGGTATGGGCATGAGCAGTAAACAAATCTTATTTAAGGTACAACTGCCGCTCGCTATGCCTGTAATACTTGCAGGTGTTCGCACTGCAACTGTTATTAATGTTGGCGTGGCTACCCTTGCTGCTTATATAGCTGCTGGCGGCTTGGGCGAATTCATATTTGGAGGCATTGCTTTAAATAATACCAACATGATTTTAGCCGGCGCTATCCCTTCGGCTTTGTTGGCTATCTTGTTCGACTTCCTGTTATCAAGAGCGCAAAAAATAAAGGTGACGAATATTAAGAAGGCGGCTGTAGTGCTTCCATTAGTCATGCTGGCTTTTTCTTCATTTTATATTATAGCTACTTCAGCATCAAAATTACTAGCTGGTTTTACACCAGAGTTTATGGGTAGAGAAGACGGTTATCTTGGATTAAGATCACAGTATAAATTAGGGATAAGAACAGTTGTAATAAGTGACGCGGTAATGTATAAAGCTGCATACGAAAAAGAGCTTGATGTAATAAGCGGCTACAGCACTGATGGAAGATTGAAAGCTTTTGACCTAATTACTTTAGTTGATGATAAAACTATTTTTCCCCCGTATTATGCTGCCCCTGTTGTACGCAACAATGTTTTGCAAAAGCATCCTGAAATTGTGGAAGCATTGAATCTCTTGTCAGGTAAGATCAATGATAGCATAATGACCGAACTTAATTATCGTGTTGATCATTTGAAACAAATGCCTGAAAGAGTAGCTAAAGATTTCCTGGTAGAAAAAGGTTTGTACAAACCTTCATTGCAAGGCAAGCAAGATAAGATAAGGATAGGTTCAAAGATTTTTGGAGAGCAATACATACTAGGAAGCATGTACCAAATGCTGATCGAAGGAAACACTAACCTAAGCGTTGAAACAAAGACCGGGTTAGGTGGAACGAAGATTTGTTTTGATGCTTTGCTTAACAACCAGATTGATCTTTATCCTGAATACACTGGCACCGGTTTGCTGGTGCTTTTAAAACCTACCAAACAAAAGTTGCAGGAACTGGCGGGCGATAAAGAAAGAGTTTACGAATATGTAAAGGATGAGTTTGAAAAGCAATATAACCTTACGTGGCTACAGCCCATCGGCTTTAATAATGCGTATGCTTTAATGATGCGC
>JAQBNN010000020.1 GCA_028288505.1 Segetibacter sp.
GCTTCACCGGTTAATTCGCTTTTAAACAAACCATTTTTTCTCTGGGGGTAGTTGGTATAGACTTCTCTACCGGTTAGGGCTTCGGTGCTTGACGCTTTATCGAGCATCGCCCGTAAAGCAGTATCTAGTTGAGGCTTAACCGAAGTAGACACTTGTAATCCTAAGATTGAATCAACATACGTTTCTGGTGCCTTATATTTAAACCCTGTAATATTGAAAGAGTTGAAGAAGTCAGGGAACTTTTCACTCTTATCCTTACTTCTCCCAGCGAGTAAATAGTAGTGGGGACCTTTAATAAAAGAACGGGTGACAATATAACCACCATCTTTTAAAGCATACTTTGCCTCCCTGTATGGTTGCTTATTTTGAAAACCTACAGTACTTACGAGTTGCTTTTGCACAATGTCACTTCCAAGAAAACTTTCCTGGATGAGGTTAAGATCAAACGTATCTTCTTCAATAAAGCTGAAGTTGTTTACCGTTTTTTTCCAAACCATATAAGCATTACCAGTCTTCTCGTCTACTGCTTCGTACTCCCAGCGATCTAGTTTATCGGCTGTCTTTTTGTTTATAGCCGTGTTTGGTTCGTGTGGCAGGTTTACTTTAAATCCACCGTAAAATGGTTCGTAACTCCTCCAGGTACCTGCATAATTATTCTTTAAACTTATAGAGTTGAAGAAAGTTTCAGCCTCTTTACCTTTTACATATTCGTCGATACCGCTCATTTTAAAAACCAGCACTTCGAAAGGAGTAACAATGATATTATAGCGTTGAATATTTCCTAAACGTGTGCGGTTGGTAATATCATAACCAGGAAAACCGTTTTTTGTTATAGTTATCTTGCTTATGATCTTACCCGGGATGTTTTCATACAACATGCTATCAACTTTCTTAAGAATAGCATTTTCATTCTGTCCTAACATAGCAGCATGATTGCGAACCCGCGTAAGCATATAATAAGAGCCGTTGTCCATATCAGCGTACTGCCAGCTTTCATTACTTCTTACTTCATCCCGCTTGTAGAATTTACCGGGCAGTTGTAGTTCTATACTTCCATCATCCGTTAGTACATTTCTAAATTGAACGGGTACTTTTAGTTTATCGATCTGCTCCTTCTGTGCAGCATCACGGTCACTCATAAAAATAGGTCGCAGTTGGTAACCTTTCTTTTTTAGCAGATCAATAACACCTCTTTTCCCAGGAAGATGCGCTGCTCCAACTCCCACAAATAAGCTTCGCTTCTTTAAAATTGTATCAATTGAATTAGCCTGGATATCGTTTCGCAGGTATAAAAACTTTTCAGTAAAAGCAGGTGAAGTAATGGTAAGTGTTTCAAGAGAGTCCATCAGATCAAGGTCACCTTTTCTGTATGCCTCCTGCATCTTCTTTTCTATTTCATACATCGACACGCCGTCCGTATTAATTTTCTTCTTGCTTTTTTCTTTCACCATGTCCTGGTAAGCTTCCCTCATCAGCCGTTCTGTTTCTACGTAATCTTCCACACCTGCAGGCATCTTGCCTAACTTACGACCAGTCTGATAAATGTACAGGTCCAGGTAAGTATTCTCTTCAAAATCAGCTCGCGCTTGAAAAGATCGATAAAGTAAACTGTTTACAATAGTTGGCTCTTCGCTCAAAGCCTTCTGAATGTCATCTTCATAATTCAAAAGCTGAAAAGACTTTTCATTTATATAATCGGCAACAGTAGGATTTGAAAAACGGGCGATATCCATTTGTGCTTTTTGCATCCTGAACATTTGATCCTGCCACACTTGTGGATTTAATTCAAGCGCAACAGCATCAGTACTTCTTAATGCATGATAAAATGAATCGCTTAAGTGAAACACCATTTTACTGCTTACGTGCATAGTGCCAAACAGGTAGGATGGCTTTTTCAAACCATTTCCTGTGATCTCCCAAAACAAACTCGGGTATTTCTTAGTGGTAACTTTCTTTTGAGCAAATGGCTGGAGCGATGCAGTTAAAAAGCAAACAATAACAGCAAGAGATTTAAGTAAAGCTTTCATCCTCATATTCCAATAATTAGGCGAACTGGTAAGTTGATTAAAAAAAAGCAGGTAAAAAATTATTTCCGGTTAAATGGGTGCTTTTACAGTCGTAGCTTTAATAATGCGATAAATCCCATGCCTAAAGAAGTACATATCACAGTTCTTTAAGTTTTCTCCTGATTTTCTTTAGTAAGTTTCTCCTACCTTTGCCGACTTTCAAATCATGCCGTAACATGACACTAGTTCCAGTGAAAAGGAGCGACCTGCCTGTGCGCCATTGAAAAAAATACTATCAATAGCACATGAAATTATCACAGTTTAAGTTTGATCTTCCGCTAAACCTGATCGCACAAAATCCCACAAAGAAAAGAGAGGACAGCCGCATGATGGTTGTTCACCGTAAAACAGGGCAAATTGAAAACAAGCACTTCCGCGACATTATGGAGTACTTTGACGATAAGGATGTTTTCGTAGTAAATAACACCAAAGTTTTTCCCGCAAGAATGTATGGACGCAAGGAAAAAACAGGTGCTAAAATTGAAGTTTTCTTACTTCGCGAATTAAACAAGACCAACCGCCTTTGGGATGTAATTGTTGATCCCGCAAGAAAGATTCGTGTAGGTAACAAATTATATTTTGGAGATGCTGACGAGCTTGTTGCAGAAGTAATTGACAATACAACCAGTCGTGGACGTACCATCCGCTTTTTATGGGAAGGAAGTGAAGAAGAGTTCAAAGCGCAATTAGAAGCGCTTGGTGAAACACCGCTTCCTAAATACATTAAGCGTAAGCCTGATGAAGAGGATCGCGAAAGATACCAGACAGTTTATGCAAAGCATGAAGGTGCTGTTGCAGCTCCAACTGCTGGCTTGCACTTTAGTAAAGAGTTAATCAAGCGTTGCGAGATCAAAGGAATTCGCTTTGCTGAAGTTACTTTACATACAGGCCTTGGTACCTTCCGCCCCATTGAAGTTGAACATTTAAGCAAACATAAAATGGATGCTGAGTATTACAACATCGACGACTTTTCTTGTAAAATTGTAAACAAGGCGAAAGAAAACGGCAACCGTATTTGCTCCATCGGTACCACTACAATGCGTGCTTTGGAAAGCAGCTTCACAGCGCAAAAAATGTTGAAGCCAAGTGAAGGCTGGACAAATACTTTCATCCACCCTCCTTACGATTTCAATATTGCTGACAGCCTTGTTACAAACTTCCATCTTCCTAAAACAAGTTTGTTGATTATGACTTGCGCTTTCGCTGGTTACGATCTTGCCATGGAAGCTTACAAAAAAGCTATCAAAGACAAGTACCGTTTCTTCAGCTATGGAGATGCGTTGTTGGTTTTATAAATTTTTAGTTATACAACTACAGATATTAAAAGCAGTTACATTTTGTAGCTGCTTTTTTGTTTACAGGCATTTGTTTTTCAATTAAACATCGTTGTGTCACTCACTTGTACTATAAGTTCCTGTAGCAGCTTTAGCCGCAAAGACACTAAGACACGAAGTAACACAAAGACCTTAGCGAGTCTTTGTGCCTTTGTGTCTTAGTGGCATAAAAAGAAGAATAAAGAGATACAAGTACAAGAGTGCGACGCAACGATGATGAAAAGAATTACAACAGTTGGGACCATAAAAAAAGCCCTGCAAATTGCAAGGCCTTTAGAGAATATGGTTTTATGATTAATGCAGTTTTGCGGATACCAACTTAAGAAACTCACTACGCGTTGGTATTTTTTCGAATTCACCTGAAAATGCCGATGTAGTAGTAGAAGAGTTTTGCTTTTGCACACCACGCATCATCATACATAAATGTGAAGCTTCAATAATTACTGCAACGCCGAGTGGATTTAACGCTTCTTTTATAGCGTCTAAGATTTGCGTGGTAAGCCTTTCCTGCACCTGCAAGCGCTTTGAAAAAACGTCAACAACACGGGCAATTTTACTGAGGCCCGTTATGTAACCATTGGGTATGTAAGCAACGTGCGCCTTACCATAAAAAGGCAGCATGTGGTGTTCACACATGCTGTACAACTCAATGTCTTTTACAATAATCATCTCACTCACATCTTCGTGAAACTTTGCGGAGTTTAAAATTTCAACTGCGTTTTGTTGGTAGCCTTGTGTAGCAAACTGCATCGCCTTTGCTATGCGTTCAGGTGTTTTCAACAAGCCTTCGCGTTGCGGATCTTCGCCTAACAACGTTATCATTTCACGGTAATTAACTGCAAGCCCTTCTGTTATATTTTCGTCGAACGTTTCTTTTTTATGATATGCCATGCTTTCAAATTTATTTATACCGGGTACTCAACAAAGTTTCTTGGAGTTTCATATAACCTTATTTGAAGCTCAAACTTTGGATTTATTAGTTCCCTGAGAATATTATAGATAACGATAACAATGTTTTCGGCTGTTGGGTTAAGTTGGGCAAACTCTTTTGTATCGAGGTTTAAATTCTTGTGATCGAACTTTGCCAGCACGTGTTGCTGAATCAAATCGCTTAAAATTTTAAGATCGATAACATAACCGGTAGCAGGATCTGGTTCGCCAACAACCTTTACAATCAAGTCGTAGTTGTGGCCATGGTAATTTGGATTGTTGCATTTACCAAAGACAGCATCGTTCTGCTGATCGTCCCACGATTTATTATACAACCTGTGTGCTGCATTAAAATGCTCCTTTCGAAAAACGGCTACTTTGCTCATCACGCGTAATTTAAGAACAGGTTATAAAAAATAAAGCCAAAAAATAATCAGCTAGTTCTCTCCGAAATATTCAACAAAAATTCGCGGAGTTTCATATAGTTTAATACAATGCAACTTAACCTCGGCAGGTAAATGAGGATTTAGTTGCTCCCAAATGCATTGCGCCAAAACTTCTGTGCTACACATTTTTCCTGCTAAGAAATCAACATCAAGATTTAAATTCTTATGATCTATTTTTTTAGTTACATGCTCCTGCACCAGTAAGCTCAACTTTTTTGCATCGAATAAAAAACCCGTCTCAGGATCTACCTTTCCCTTTATCGTCACATATAAGTCGTAGTTGTGCCCATGCCAGTTCTCGTTGGCGCAAACACCAAAAACTTCCTCGTTCTTTTCCTTGCTCCAGGCAGGATTAAAAAGTTTGTGAGCGGCGTTAAAATGTTCTATCCTCGTCAGGTATACCATTCTTCTCTTAAAATTTTCTCAAAGGTAACATTTGAAAACAAAATGCATTGACAGATGCACATCTCTTACGACCTTTAACATATGAGAGTTGTAATAAGTTCGGCTACAGCTAACGAATGGGTGAAAATAAATGAAGTTATTAATCCACTTTACACGGGAGAAAGTCAACGACTACAAGTGTCTTTTCATGTGAGTGGCGTTGGTATTCTTCCGTCTACATTTTCGCTCAGCCAACTAATTATTCAACAGCAGCCAGACCTTGTTATCCAGGCTGGCATTGCGGGCACTTTCGATACCCGGATTCCTTTAGGTAAAGTAGTTGCCGTAAAAGATGAAGCATTAGCTGATACCGGCGTTGAAGAAAATGGCAAATGGAAAGATGTCTTCGATTTAAAATTGCAGGCACAGAACGAACCTCCATTTGAAAAGAAAAAGCTTATCAATCCCTGGTTGGAAAAATACAATATTTTAAAGCTGCCGGAGGTAAGTGGCGTAACAATATCGCAAGTAACCACTAAAGCCGAACGTGCCAGGCAGATTGAAAAAAAATACAATCCTGTTGTTGAGAGCATGGAAGGTGCAGCCTTACATTATGTTTGTCTACAAACTGTAACGCCCTTCATACAAATAAGAGGAATCAGTAATTATATTGGCGAAAGAAATAAGGCAAACTGGAAAATAAAAGAAGCACTTGACAACGTTACAACTAACGTAACAAAGCTTTTAGACAGGCTTTATAAATTAAAGTAGATTTTAAAAACATAAAGGATTAGCATTGAAACTAACACTAGGATTTAGCCCGTGCCCCAATGATACTTTTATTTTTGATGCACTTGTAAATAAAAAAATTCATACAGGTGATTTTGAACTTGCCGTAATACTTGAAGACGTTCAAACGCTCAATAAATGGGCAAAGGAAAGCAGGCTCGACATAAGTAAAATAAGCTACGGTGTACTTCCATTATTGCTTAACGAATACATACTTCTAAACAGCGGTGGCGCCCTCGGTACTGGCGTTGGCCCCTTGCTTATTGCCACTTCCCCTATTGAAGATTTTGAAAATAATTTAGACAACCTTAAGGTGGTTATCCCGGGCGAAAATACAACGGCTCATATGTTGTTTACAATGGCGTTTCCTAATGTAACCAACAAACATTTTGTGGTATTTAACGAAGTGGAAGACCTCGTGCTTAAAGGTGAAGCGGATGCAGGAGTGATCATTCATGAGAACCGGTTTACTTATGCAGAACGAGGATTAGTTAAGTGGCTTGACATGGGTGAGTTCTGGGAAAAGGAAACGGGTGTTCCAATTCCGTTAGGCGGCATTGTTGCAAAAAGATCGCTACCATTGGGGGTACTCGAAGAGGTAAACAGCCTTATTAAAAAAAGCATTGAATACGCTTTTGAACATTACCCTTTTGTTGCCGATTATGTGAAAGAACATTCGCAGGAAATGAGTGAAGACGTTATGCGTAAGCATATAGATTTGTACGTAAACAAATACTCCCTTGATTTAGGTGAGAATGGAAAGTCGGCGGTAAGAAAGTTGCTAAGTGTATATAAAGTGGAGGAAGACAAGTCTGTATTTTTGCATTAGTTAGTTACCGGCTTTTGTATTTCATAGCATCATCGTTGTGTCACTCACTTGTACTTTTTACTCTTAATGCAGCAATGGCCGCAAAGACGCTAAGGACCAAAAAAACACAAAGACTTTAGCGAGCATGGAAACCTTCTTGCCTTTATGGCTCTCAAAAAAAGATGAATAAAGATTTGCAAGTACAAGAGTGCGACGCAAGAATGCTAAATAGAAATATTGAAGACGGGTACAAAAGAATTCTATTTACGTAAAGCCTTTGCATAGGTTTCTAAAGCACGAGCTCGCGCTCTTGCATGGTCAACAATAGGTTTTGCATAACTAAACTCCTGGAACTCGGGCACCCACTTTTTAATGTATTCAAAAGCTTTGTCAAACTTCTGCATTTGTAGTGTTGGATTAAAAATTCTAAAGTAAGGAGCAGCATCAACACCACTACCAGCGGCCCATTGCCAACCTCCGTTATTGGAAGCCAACTCAAAGTCAAGCAGCTTTTGTGCGAAATACGCCTCGCCCCAGCGATAGTCTATTAATAAATGTTTGGTAAGAAAACTGGCGACTATCATTCGTACACGGTTATGCATAAAACCAGTTGCATTTAGTTCTCGCATGCCAGCATCAACAATAGGATAGCCGGTGTTGCCTTCGCACCACTTCGCAAACTCTTCCTCGTTGTTTCGCCACTCAATATTTTCGTATTCAGGCTTAAAAGTTTTGCCATTGCCGACATGTGGAAAATGCCATAAAATCGTTTGGTAAAACTCACGCCAAATGATTTCGTTGAGGTATGTTTCATTTAATTCAAGAGCTGTTCTTGCCAACTCTCTTACACTTAAAGTTCCAAACCGCAAGTGAACACCTAATCTTGAAGTTCCTTTATCAAGCCTCGGAAAATCTCTTGTATCAGCATAAGTTTTAATCAGTTCGGCCTGTAACTCTTTAGAGGGAAATGGATGATTGATGTTTTGAAAACCCATGCTCTGCAATGAAGGTATTTCAAGGAGTTGTTGCTTATAAAAATTGTGAGCGTATTTAGAGGTAGGATAAGAAGACAAATAAAACTCGTTGAGTTTCGCTTTCCATTTTCTACTGTAAGGAGTAAAAACGGTGTAGGGCTCGCCGTTATCTTTCAGCACTTCATTTTTTTCAAAAATTACCTGGTCTTTGAAAGTTGTAAAGGTAATATTGTGTGCAGATAACAGCGAAGCAATAGCTGCATCTCTTTCCTTTGCATAAGGCTCGTAATCGTGATTAGTCAACACGTTAACCATGTTGTACTTCGCAAGCAATTGCAGAAAGATATCTGCAGGATTTCCATAGAAAACCTCCAGCGTAGAACCAAGTTTGGATAGGTGGGCCTGCATTTCCTGCAAGGCTGAATGTATAAATTCAACTCTCCTATTCGCTTTATCGTCAAGGTTGTCGAGTATGCCCTTGTCAAAAACGAAAATGGGAACAACGGGAAAAGTACTTTTGAGCGCATGGTAAAGAGCAGCGTTGTCATTTAAGCGCAAGTCTCTTCTAAACCACATTATACTTACTTTTTCCTTCATCCTTGTGTTTGCTTTAAAACAATTTAAGAGAAGAAAAGTTTGGCTATTGCCACAAAGGAGTAATGCACTCTTTATAAAGATGAGAGGAAAAATTGTTGAGGAAAGTATTAGCGCCAATCTTCTTCACCCATTTTAATCCTGTAACAGCGTTAGTAACAAACACTTCCCTTGCCTCGTGTAGTTCTTCAATTGTAATAGTTGCTTCGGTGCATTTGATATGATTGTTTCTGCACCAGCCCATAATATACTTTCTCATCACGCCGTCTACGCATCCTTCCGTTATGCCCGGAGTAAACAACTGGTCATCCCGAAGCAAAAAAAGATTGGCTATTGAACATTCCACCACTTTATCAAAAGCATTTAATAAAATACAATCGTCCAAAAACTTTCTGTTCGCCCACGCTGCACCCATTAAGTAAGGCAGGTAACTATTTGTTTTTAGGGCAGAGTATAAATCGTAATTTTTTCGCCCGTCTTTAAATACATCGAGCATAAGGCCCTGCTTGTTTAATTGATCAGCGGCAGGTTCTAAAGGAATCGATTCAATATAAATGTTTGGAGAATTATCAACATCCTGAAATAAACCACCTTCGCCCCTGTATACCATTACACGAAGCCGGCAACTTTGCAGTTTATTGGCCTGTAAGAGTTCCTGTATATCATCGAAAAGTTTTTGAGGCGTTAATAGCGAAGGAATGGTAAACTGTAGTGTTTGTAGAGTATTAAATAGTCTTTGAAAGTGCAGTTCTACGAGGGGGATTCTTGTGTTTACTACCCGCATCGTCTCAAAAAAACCATCACCATACCTGAAAGAACGATTACGGGGCGAGATACAAACAACTGATTCTTTTACAACCTTTCCATTAAGCGAAATGTATGATGACATGGCAAAAAATAAAAGCCCGACAAGAATGGCGGGCAGAAAAAATAAGTTTGTTATCAGCCTTCTACTATACCATGCTTAACAGCATATAAAATCAATCCTGCTGTACTCTTTGCACCGGTTTTGATTTTTAAGCGATCTCTTATTGCCTCGACCGTTCTTGGACTTATATCTACAATATCGGCAATTTCTTTTGTGCTTTTTTCATCGCACATGAGCCTAAGTACTTGTATCTCTTTCTCACTCAACTCGGCATCATCAGGTAACGAGGTCTCAATCATTCTTTTACTTCTAAGGCCACTTAACATTGCCTTGTTAGTATACTCGTTAAAGAAAAACTCTTTGGTATGTACTGTCTTTATTGCCTCGTAAATCGTTTCGCTGTCGCTGTTTTTAGTAAGGTAACTGTTAGCCCCAATCTCCATAAGTTTACTAATCATGCTTACATCATCATTCATAGTCAGCATAATTATCCGTACGTCGGGAAGCACCTTACGCACTTCCGGTAAAGTAGCAATGCCATCCATTATTGGCATTTGAATGTCCAACAAGATCACATCGGGGTGTAAAAATTTAACCAGGTTAAGCAATTGCATGCCATTCTCTGCCTCACCCAAAAACTCAATGTCTGGGTAGTGAGATAACGATGCCTTCACACCGGTTCTAAACAAAGCATGGTCGTCGGTGATTAAAACTTTTATTTTACCATTACTGTCTGTGCTCATGAAAAAATGTTTACCCTTCTGTTTGTGTAAGCCCCGAAAGGTATTAATAAAAACTAAAAATAAGTAAAGATATTTCAGTCAATGCAGGCAGTAGAACTCCGGTAAGTCGGCATGGTAATTCTACTAATCAAAATAGTATTCTCTGTACATGATTAATCAAGCAAAAGTGCTCGTGGATACAAATTAACTTTGTTGTACCAAAACTACCCGTTTTTAAATGCGTTTATTAAATTCGTATCCTTTTAATTCTGATCCAATCCTTTGAAAGACCAGGTGGAGTTCGAATACTTTCATTAGTATTCGGCTACTACCAAGTGCTTGTACTAAGGTATAAGAAACAATCAAAAATCCTGCTCCCCTAGTAACAGGTAAAGGCCTGCAATTGCAGGTCTTTTTTTGTGCTGAAAATATTTGGGTAGCCGACCTCAAAGACGAAGCATCATTCTTGCGTCGCACTATTGTACCTGTTCTCGTTACTGAGCTTTAGAAGAATTTAGCTATAACCAAAAGGGAGCGTAACACCTGGACTAGGTAAGATGATGTTTACCTAATTAAAAAGGTTAGCAATTGCTGCAAGTAGAACTTTTAGTACAAGAGTGCGACGCAACGGTTGTAAAATAGTAGCAACACGGCCTGTAAAAAAAGTATTCTATCATATATTTACTGTTACTCAAGCATTTTGTTACGCATAGCGTACATCACCAGCCCGGCAATGGTTTTGGCCCCAACTTTTGTTTTCATGTTTTGCCGTATTGTTTCAACGGTACGGGGGCTTAAAAACACGTCTTCTGAAATTTCTTCGGTGGTTTTATCTTCGCTTATGAGCTTAAGGATCTTCATTTCCTTTTCATTAAACTTAATAGCCTGTGGATAGAATTTCCTTACTGTTCTTTTTTGCTGAAGCTTTAGCAGAACTGCAGTATTTACAAGATCATTAAAGTAAAAATCTTCATTCATGCAGGTAACAATAGCTTTATAAATCTCGTCGGCGTCAGTAGTTTTAGTGAGGAAAGCATTGGCTCCCAGTTCCATCATTTTAGTAATAACTTCCCTATCATCATACATTGTAAGAATTATCACTTTAATGTCGTCATATTCCTTTCTTATGTTGGCAAGTGCATTTATGCCGTCGATGTGGGGCATACTAATGTCCATAAGTAAAATGTCGGGTGTTTTGATACGGAGTTTATGCATCATATCCTTGCCGTCGTCGGCTTCCCATATAATTTTAATTATGTCTCTACCTTTTAGGGCCATACGAATCCCGTCCCTAAATATTTTATGGTCATCTGCTAATGCTAACCTAATAACCTTTTCATCAACCATATGAGCTCTTCTTTGGAGGGTTTATTTGGTTTTGGCCGAACTGTTTGGGCTTAATATGTTATTAACATTCATCATAAAGTATGAATACTTAGTGTTTTTTCTACACATCAAGTTTACTTTAATGATATTTATACCATATTACGTACCGTATTTTTACGGTTACATCCAAGTACTTTTACTATAATTTTTAATTAATTGTTTGACAATAAATAAAGTAAAACCCTTATGTAGCATGAAGTTGCTTGAAAATAGCGAAACAAACCGAAGTGTTAACCCTATTGTGGAAAAAAAATGGAATCGGGACATTTAAAACATATTCCATTTATAACCCTAAAAATGAAAACGATGACCAACACAGAACTTTATGTAGTCAAAGGAAAAGTTTACGAGCAAAAAAAAGGCTATTCTGCAGAAATTGGTGAAGACATCGGGTACGAAAAAGGTGCCAAGATGATTAAAGCCTACTATGATCAGAACCAGGATGATGTACTGGCTCACTTTATGGGAAGGAACATGATTGAGGCAATTTTAGCTCAACCAGGTGTTATTGGCATTCGCAGCTTTTATGCCCTTAACGAACTTGGATTAAAACAATTGGTAATGGTAGGTGTAGATTCGAATGGTAACAATATACTTAGTTATACAACTGTTGGAGACAATGGTGAATTAATTAAGAAGAAAGGAATTGTAGCAGACAGGCATCGTACATGTCCTCCATATTGCGGTGATGGGGACACAAGCCAGGACCTTGGATGGTTCGATTAACTTATAATATTCTTTGGTGCAATAATATTTTTATATTTGGACCAAACTGTCACCCCAAATCGACCTAATAAACTATATATCAAAGGCTTCTATTTATAGCCAGACCTTACCCGTAATCTTTTATCTACTGTATAAAAACAGGCTCAAGGATAAAAGTTTACGGGTTATTATTTGCCTCCTACTAATTGGAATTTTTTTCGAAGTATCTTACTTGTATAACAATAATGTTGGTCAGCAGAATTTTATATTATATAATTTATACACTGTAATAGAAACTAGTTTCTTATTATACTATTATTCAAAAATAATAGTAGACTCTCCCACTTTTAAAAAAGTAATTTTTGCTGCATTTGTCACATTCTTCTTAGTGTGGCTTTTATTGTTTATTAGAAGTGGGAATAGCCAATACCTCGATTCCTGTATCAATGTGGAAAACATTCTCATTATTGCCCTTTCGATCTACTTTTTTTACCGCGAAATGCGAGCTCCTGAAAGTATTTTCATTTACCATCAACCTAGGTTTTGGGTAGTTTCTGCATTTCTTATTTATTGTGCAGGCACGTTTTTCCTTTTTCTTTACATTTCTTTTCTTCCCCAGGAAGAACATCAAAAATTCCTGGTCGTTAACGACATTGTCTTGATTCTAAGAAGCACCCTTTTATCTGTAGCCATGTTACTGAAGCCGATTAACCAGGAAAGAAAGAAATTTACCTTAACCTAATAAGTGAAACAGAAGTATGGTCTTATTACAATCTGGAGTTTCCACAACGTTATTGATAGGCACAATAGGCATGATGCTCCTGACAATCGCCTTGATTGTATTTATCATATTCCACCAGAGAAGGGTAATAAGATACCAGCTAAAGATGCAGGAAATGGAGGGTGAACAGCAAAAGTTATTGCTGAGAGCTTCTATAAAATCTCAGGAGGAAGAACGCCAACGGATTGCGGCGGATCTGCACGATGACGCCGGACCATTACTTGCCACAGCAAGGCTTTACCTGAGTGAGAACTTGGTAAACCAGGATAAGGCGAGCCAACTGCAGTCTATATTTAGTGCGAAGCAAATTATTGATGAAACGATTCAATTAATCCGTAACATTTCCCATAGCCTGATGCCTCCTACGCTGAAAAATTTTGGGTTAGAGAGCTGTGTGAATGACTTTTTCCAAAAGATAAATGGATCAGGCTCTTTGAATGCAAACAGTAAGTTTCATGACTACAAGTTGAGATTAAGACCAGAGAAAGAACTTACCGTTTTTAGGGTTGTACAGGAGTTAATTAATAATATTCTGAAGCATAGCAATGCGAGCTTTATCCACCTCACACAGCATAATGGTGAAGAAAATATGCTTATCCGCATTCACCACGACGGCAGGGGTTTAAACCACGAAGATTATATTAGGTTAGCTAAAAGCAATGTTGGATTAGGATTAAAAAATATTCAAAGTCGCCTGAAAGTTATTCACGCTGACATATTATATGAGGAAGATACTTCTCAGTCATTTTTTAAAATCACCCTAGATATTCCTAAGGATATCGACGAAAAATAAAGCTTAACCTCAGCCTTTAATTGTTTCTTACTTTTGAAAATGTATGGGAGAAATAAAAGTTGCTATTGCAGACGACCATAAAATTTTTCGAAAGGGAGTTATACTTTCTCTCCGACACTACAATAATATCAAATTCGTTTTAGAAGCCGAAAACGGCCAGGAATTGTTAGAAAATATTGTACAGGCTGCTCCCGATGTTGTACTAATGGACCTTAGGATGCCTGTTAAAGACGGCATAGAGACAACAAAATATATAAGTAAACACTACCCGAACATTTCCGTAATAGTATTAACCATGCACGAGGATGAACGCTTTGTAATTCACCTTATGGAAAATGGAGCAAATGGTTACTTACTAAAAAGCACTGACCCGATTGAAATTAAAAAAGCAATAACTGATGTGGTTTCGAAGGGCTATTACCTCAATAACTTCGTAAACAAAATTTTGCTTAAACGAGCACATGCAAAAAACAAATCCATATCATCGCTCACCACTGAACTCCAAATAAGTGAAAAAGAAAAGCAGGTGCTTAGGTCTATTTGCTTAGAATATACCAGCCATGAAATTGGAGAAAAAATGAGCATAAGCCCGCGAACTGTGGAAAGTATAAAAGAAAGATTAATGGAAAGATTTGGCGTGAAGAATACTGCCGGGCTTGTATTTTTTGCGGTTAAAAACAATCTAATCGATTACTAAATCCTTTATACCTATTTCTTGGAAGCTGTCATTTTTACATTTTACCTGCTGCTAATTTCCTACCTCCTACCTATAATTCCATTTGTAAAAGAATCGGGTTTAAAAAGATGGGAGATTCTTTCCCTATTTTTTATTAAGATTGCCGCAGGTCTGGCTTATGCTGCTTTTTACAAGCTTCCCCGCTATTATGAGGGATCAGACACCTGGCGTTTTTTCCGGTTGAGCATAAAAGAAAAAGAATGGCTATTAAGCGATCCGGTTTCCTTTGTAAAAGATGTGTTTGTTCATGGATATAGTGAAAGCGGAAATCTTTTTGCCGGTGAAAACAGTTATTGGAATGATCTGAAAAGTAACGTTCCTGTTAAGCTATTGGCACTTATGAATGTCGTTACTTTAGATAGTTACTATACAAACATTATCTTATTCAACTTCTTCTTCTTCTTCGGACCTATAGCTATTTACCAATTATTAAAGCAGGAGCTGCACAATAACAAAAAACTTCTATTAATTACAGGAATTTTTCTTTTACCGTCAACCCTTTTCTGGTGTAGTGGAATACATAAAGACGGATTGATCTTATCTGCTACGGGTCTAATTATCTTCCTATTCAATAAAAATATAAAAGGAGGTTTCAGTATCAAAAACTGTATTGCTATAATTCTGTTACTCCTCATTGTCTTTTCTTTAAGAAACTATGTGGCTTTAGCACTTTTACCGGCGCTATTCTGTTTTTGGTTAAGCACAAAATATCCTTCAATAACTATTGTAATTTTTAGTGGTATCTACCTTTTAGGCATAGTGCTCTTTTTTACCTTGCGTTACATTACCCCTTCTCTGAATTTTCCCTCGTTTATTGTGAAAAAACAGCATGAATTTATTCAGCTCGACGGTGGTTCCGAAATCTTTGTCCAGGCTCTACAACCAACCTTCAGCAGTTTTCTAAAATACTTTCCTACTGCTTTGGACATGGCGTTATTACAGCCACATCCTCAATTAAGCAAAATTGCCTACCTCCCTGCAGGAATTGAAGTGATCTTATTGGTAATTCTTTTTGCACTAGTCCTTGTTGTGCCCAGAAAAAACATAGGTAACTATCCTTTTATCAATTTCCTTCTTTTCTTCAGCATCTCTGTACTACTTATCTCTGGTTATACGATAACACTTAGTGGAGCAATAGTTCGGTACCGAAGTTTTATCCTTCCTTTTCTTATAAGTGCTATGCTTAGTTTTCTCAATTTCAAAAGAAAGAGGCTACTTGAATAGTAAATATATATATATGAAGTTTAAATAGGTGTCCCTTTCTAATTTCTCCTTCTTCTGCAAAAATTAATCTCCCTTTTTAAAAAATATGGTTTAAAATTGCTGTAATTAATCCTCAGTTTTTAATTTTTATTCAAAACTTCCACCACATAAAACTCAAAGTATGTCTCTAAGATTTGAAGCGCTTAAAAATTTAAACAGTAACGTTTTCAATAGTCCAGATCCTCGTGTAGCAAAAATCACGGCTATTTTTGGAGAGAATGTTTTCACTCTAAAAACGGCTCGTGAATTTTTAAGTGACGAAGCTTACAAAAGCCTTGGCTCTAGCATTAAGGGTGGGAAAAAAATTGATAGAACTGTTGCCAGCCAAATTGCAAACGGAATTAGGGCCTGGGCCGAAAGTAAAGGTGTTACCCACTTTACCCATTGGTTTCAACCATTGACAGGTACAACCGCTGAAAAGCATGACAGCTTTTTCACATTGAAAGGAGATGGCACTGCAATTGAGGAATTTGATGGAGCGGCACTCATACAACAAGAACCAGATGCATCATCCTTTCCTAGTGGTGGTTTGAGAGCAACTTTTGAAGCACGGGGCTATACAGCATGGGATCCTTCTTCTCCAGCTTTTATTATGGAAATTGGGAATGGAAAGACATTATGTATCCCTACCATTTTTGTTTCCTATACTGGTGAAAGCCTTGATTATAAAGCGCCCCTGCTCAAAGCTTTGGCTTCTTTAGATAAAGCCGCAGTAGAAGTATGTAATTACTTCGATAAAAATGTACAAAAAGTTACTCCTACCCTGGGTTGGGAGCAGGAATATTTTGTAATAGATGAGGCCCTGGCAAATGCACGCCCTGACATAGTCCTTTGCGATCGAACTGTATTTGGAGCCACTCCTGCCAAAGGCCAGCAACTAGAGGATCACTACTTTGGATCAATCCCTGAAAGAGTATATGCTTTCATGCGTGATTATGAAACCGAGAGTTATAAACTCGGCATTCCTTTACGCACACGACACAACGAGGTAGCACCTTCACAATTTGAGTGCGCACCTATATACGAAGAAGTAAATATTGCAGTAGATCATAACACCCTTTTAATGGATGTGATGACACGTGTTGCAAAACGCCATAAGTTGCGTGTACTACTTCACGAGAAGCCATTTGCAGGAATCAATGGTAGTGGTAAACACAACAACTGGAGTCTTGCAACCGATACAGGCGTAAACTTGTTAGCTCCTGGTAAAACGCCGAAGACTAATTTAATGTTCCTTACGTTTTTTGTAAATACCATTAAAGCAGTTTCTGATTATTCTGATATTTTAAGGGCTTCAATTGCTAGTGCGGCCAATGACTTCCGTCTAGGTGCTAACGAGGCGCCTCCAGCTATCATCTCAGTTTTTATTGGGCAATACCTTACCAAAGTACTAAACGAAGTAGAAGGACGTGTAGGCGAGAAATTTGACGAGCAAGACGAAGCAATCCTAAAACTTGATCTTCACAGGAGCATTCCGGAATTGTTACAGGACAATACTGATCGTAACCGTACTTCTCCTTTTGCCTTTACCGGAAACAAATTTGAGTTTCGTGCCGTTGGTTCATCTGCAAATTGCGCAAATGCAATGACTGCTCTTAACACCATCATGGCTGAGACTTTAAAGAACTTCAAAAAAGAAGTTGATGGCATGATTGAAAAAGGTGAGAAGAAGGAATTAGCTATCATGCATGTAATCCAAAAATCAATTGTAGAAAGCAAAAGCATTCTATTTGAAGGCGATGGCTATAGCGAAGACTGGGCTAATGAAGCGGAAAAACGCGGCTTGCCTAACGTAAAAACAACACCCCTAGCCCTTGATGCAATGGTGACTGATAAGGCTAAAAAACTATACAAAAACAATGGCGTTTACACTCACCTCGAGTTGGAAGCACGTCATGAAATTGAGCTTGAAAAGTACATTAAGAAAGTACAGATCGAAGCAAGGATGCTTGGTGAAATAACTACAAATTACATTTTGCCTTCTGCTGTTAAATACCAGAATACACTACTCACTAATATAAGAGGTTTAAAAGAACTAGGCTTAGACGAAGCAAGCTATAAGAACCAAAAAATAATTATAGAAAGACTCTCGTACCTGATTAATACCGTAAGCGAAGACGTAACTAACATGATTGAGGCAAGAAAAGTTTGTAACGGAATGACCGAAAGCCGTGAAAAGGCAATTGCTTATTGCGAAACAGTGAAAGAGAAATTCTTCGACGCTATCAGGTACAATTTAGATAAGCTGGAGTTGCTTGTAGCAGACGACGAGTGGACGTTACCAAAATATCGTGAATTATTATTCTTAAGATAAATAACCCAACAGTATTATTTAAACCCGGCCATAGTGCCGGGTTTTTTTGTCTTAGCAGTAGTACTTCTATTAAGCATCGTTGTGTCACTCACTTGTACTTTCGCTCTTATCTCACCATGGTAAGCTTCGTTATAGTACCCGGGTTTTCTGTTGATGGGTTATTTTTATTCCTGTTTACCGTTATAAATTTCGGTACATCTATTACATGCCCAGTTTCACCGAAGAGTTACTTAGTAAAGATTTAAACTATAAGAGAATTGGTATTTTTATTATGCGTACAACAGCCAGCCTTTAAATCTGTCACACATATAAAACGAGTTGAAAATTGACTAACAATCTTAAAACAGAAAAATGAAAAAATTAATTCTTACAATTTGTGTAGCTCTTATTGGCTTTAGTGCAGCAAACGCACAAGACGGCCAAGTACAAGGCCAACGCCAGGGTAATAGCCGCGGCAGTGAAATGCGTGAGCAAATGAAAAAAGCTTTTAAAGAAGAACTTAAGTTTACAGATGTTCAGATAGACACTGTTTTATCAGTACAACAACAGTTTCAAATGAAGACGCGCCAGGTAAGAATGGATGCTAATTTAGGTGAAGACCAAAAAACTGCACAGTTAAAAACTTTAGGTGACGAGAGAAAAGAAAAATTAAAAACCGTTTTAAACGATGAGCAAATAACTAAGCTTGACGCTTATTATGAAACCATGAGAAAAAATCGTTCACAAGGTGGTAACAGGCAAAGCGGCGGAAACGGTAATGGTGGGACTACCCAGCAGAATTAATTTCAGCTTTTATAAAATAAAAAAAGAGGCCCACAAGTCTCTTTTTTTTGTACTTATAATACTTGCAAAAAAAATCATTTTATGCCCAAAAGGAAAAGGAAGCTCATCGGCCTCCTTTTGTATGTTGAGTATTGGATAAAAAGTACAAGAGTGCGACGCAAGGGCTGCTTAATAGATATTCGTACGCCGGCGGCAAAAAAAAATCTTATTGCATCTTAAACCCTTCCAAAAACTTAGTAGTGAAGTTTCCACTACGAAAATCGGGGTGCTGCATTAGTTGCAAGTGGAAGGGAATAGTTGTTTTGATTCCTTCAATAATATACTCGCTAAGGGCGCGATACATTGTATTAATTGCCTCCTCACGGGTTTGTGCAGTGGTTATTAATTTGCCAATCATACTATCATAATACGGCGGGATAACATAGCCTGAATATACGTGACTGTCTATCCTAACGCCATGTCCGCCGGGTTGGTGCAGCGTGGTGATCTTTCCGGGACTAGGACGAAAATCGTTGTAAGGGTCTTCAGCATTAATTCGGCACTCAATTGCATGCATTTGTGGCTCGTAACTACGGCCACTTATGCGTTCGCCCATGGCTATTTTTATTTGCTCTTTTATCAGGTCAAAATTTATTACTTCTTCCGTTACACAATGTTCAACTTGTATACGGGTGTTCATTTCCATGAAGTAGAAGTTGCGGTGTTTATCCACCAGGAATTCGATGGTTCCTACGCTTTCATAATTGATGGCAGATGCTGCTTTGATTGCTGCCTCACCCATTCTCTCACGAAGTTCGGGCGTCATAAAGGGTGAAGGACTTTCTTCCACCAACTTCTGGTGACGGCGTTGTATAGAGCAATCTCTTTCGCTAAGATGGCAAACATTGCCGTAACGATCACCAGCCACCTGAATCTCGATGTGGCGTGGCTCTTCAACAAACTTTTCCAGGTATACGCCGTCATTTTTAAACGATGCGCCGGCTTCGGTACGTGCAGTCGTATATGCTTTTTCTAATTCACTTTCTTCGTACACCACGCGCATACCTTTACCACCCCCGCCGGCAGTAGCTTTAAGAATTACAGGATAGCCTACTTCTTTCGCAACCTTTCTTGCTTGCTCAACGCTTTCCAATAAACCTTCGCCGCCCGGTACTACAGGAACACCTGCTTTAATCATGGTATCTTTTGCAGTTATCTTATCTCCCATCTTGTTAATCATGTCGGGAGTGGGTCCGATAAACTTGATGTTATGATCCTGGCAAATCTGAGAGAACTTAGCATTTTCTGCTAAAAATCCATAACCGGGATGTATAGCATCGGCATTGGTAATTTCGGCCGCTGCCATTATGTGAGGTATATTTAAATAAGAATCGGCGCTTGCCGGTTTACCTATGCAAACTGCCTCGTCAGCAAATTTTACATGTAGGCTATCTTTATCAGCCGTTGAATAAACAGCCACCGTTTTAATACCCATTTCCCGGCAGGTTCTTATAACACGAAGGGCGATCTCACCACGGTTAGCAATCAATATCTTTTTAAACATAATTTTAATTAGCTAATTAAGCCAATGTGCCGATGTGCTAATGCACACCGCGAAGGCTGATTATATAATATGAGCAATTATCAGGAACAAGTAAAACTTTTGCTTTTAATGAGACAGCTAGTGACTTCTTACAATCATCACCATTAGCACATTAGCCCATTTTCAAATTACCACTTTATCATGGTTCTACTAAAAACAAAGGCTGGTCGTATTCCACGGGGCTTGCATCTTCAACCAACACTTTTACAATCGTTCCTTTTATTTCACTTTCAATTTCGTTAAAAAGCTTCATTGCTTCAATAATACAAACTGTTTTACCAACAGAAACTTCGTCACCAACACTAACGAAGGCAGGTTTATCTGGGCCAGAACTTCGGTAAAAAGTACCAATCATAGGGCTCTTAATTGTTATTAGATTGTCTGCTTCTTTAGTAGCAGCAGGTGGAGTTGAACTGGAGCCACCGGCGTTGGAAGCAGCAGGAAGTTGTTGATGTTGCGGAGACGGTAGGTACTGCGGGGCTGGTGAAGCAACTTGAGCAGCATAAACAGGAGGCGCATCTTCTTTCTGACGAATGGTAATTTTAAAATCTCCTTCCTCAATGCTTAGTTCGCCAATGTTGCTTCGGTTAACAATCTTAAGTAGTTCCTGTATTTGTTTAAAGTCCATAAAATCAGTTTATAGGTTTTTACGAAAAGGAGCAATTTTTATTAGAAATGCGGGGCAAAGTAGCCATTTTTAATAAGAAAAGGAGGGTTTTTGATGAAAATGTATCTGGTTCAAATTTTCCCACATCACTATTTTTTTAAAAAAAAACAGTTCACCATCCTGTAATAGTGCTTCAATAACCATTCCTTTACGCCTATTAAAACGCTTCCCTTCTTAAAGGATTTAGGAAAAATTGGTAGCTCGCTTTTCCATGTCTACTCAGCCTCCGTTGCGTCGCACTCTTGTACCTTCAGCTTAAGGGCAGCACCTCGTTTTAGGCCATCCTCCAAATTGTCTTACTATATACCCTTAATTTTGGCAACTTAATTCATATACCTTGAGCACTCCACAACTGTACGAGATCTTTTTACAATATCCTCACGTACAAACCGACACTCGTAAACTAAAACCTAACGACCTTTATTTCGCTTTACCTGGCCCTAACTTTAATGGTAATGAGTTCGCTTTAAAAGCACTGGAAGCAGGTGCTTCATACGCTGTGGTAGATGAAGATGTTGAACCAGGAAACAAAAAAATTATACTTGTCGATGATGTGCTAACTACTTTGCAGCAACTGGCAAAATACCATCGAGAGAAATTCAGTATACCTTTCATTGCCATTACGGGAAGCAATGGCAAAACAACAACTAAGGAATTAATAAGTGCAGTTCTCGCTACACAATTTAAAACCTACACAACCGAGGGCAATCTTAATAATCATATCGGCATCCCCATTACTATATTAAGGGTGCAAAAAGATGCAGAAATTGCGGTGATAGAAATGGGTGCAAATCACCAGAAAGAAATTGAAAGCTATTGCACATACACAAAGCCAACACACGGCATAATTACAAACTGTGGTAAAGCTCACCTCGAAGGATTTGGTGGAATTGAAGGTGTAAGAAAAGGCAAGGGAGAATTGTTTGACTACCTGAAAGCGAATAACGGAAGCGCATTTATTTATAACGAGGCCACGTACCTGAAGGAAATGAGTAAAGGCATCCCCAACATAATCACTTATGGAACAACCGAAGGCTTTGTTACAGGCAAAGCTTTAGCTACAGATACCTTCCTTCAAGTAGAATTATCAAATGCAGGTGAGTCAATAGTTATTGAAACTCAATTGGTAGGCGATTACAATCTCCCCAATGTTTTATGCGCCGCCGCGGTGGGTAAACACTTTTGTGTTCCTACAGAAAAAATCAAACAATCGCTTGAAGAGTACTCCCCAAGTAACAGTAGGAGTCAAATGGTAAAGAAGGGTTCTAATCATATCATCCTCGATGCATACAACGCTAACCCATCAAGTATGAAAGTGGCTATTGAGAATATGGTTAAAATAGATGCAGGCAAAAAAGTACTTATGCTAGGCGCAATGATGGAATTAGGCGAAGAAAGCCTGGAGGAGCACCAGCAAATTCTGGAATTAATAAAAACGCACGAGTGGCATAAAGTAACTTTGGTAGGCGGAGATTACGGAAAACTGCAGCACAATTTCCTTTACTTTAATAGCTCAACAGAAGCAGGCAAATGGTTTAAAAACGAAGCATTTGAAGATGCCTACATCTTAATTAAGGGTAGCCGAAGCATGCAAATGGAAAAGATTCTGGAAGCGTAAGTCAAGTATCGTAAAAGTGTATACAGGTACAGGAATTGTAGGTATTGCTGTTGTGCAGTTTAAATTACAAAGCTATGAACACGTCAGCAAAAGAAACTTTTGGCGATATTATAAAAGGTGACAAACCCGTATTAGTAGACTTTTTTGCAGAATGGTGCGGCCCTTGCAAAATGATGAAACCAATATTAGAAGAGTTGCGCAGCCTCATGGGCGATAAAGTAAGAATTTTAAAAATCGACATCGACAAGAACCCACAAGTAGCGAGCTCATTAAATATATCAGGCGTGCCCACATTAATGTTGTATAAAAAAGGAGAAGTGCTTTGGAGGCAATCAGGAGTTGTTCCTGCAAAACAGTTGCAATCAATAATAACGAGCAAGGCTATAAGTGCGTAGTTCTAAGTCTTTTACCAATACGCCACCTATAACTTACAACCTACCACTCCCTCATTAATAGTTACCTTCACCCCTCAATCTAATGAAATGAGCAATAGCAGCAGAAACCCTATGTATTTATGGACCGTTTGTACCAATCGTTGTCCCCGCTGCCGTGAAGGAAAGATCTTTCAAACAGACAATGCGTACGATTTAAAGAACAATCTTAAGATGCATGAAAAATGCCCTGTTTGCGGCCAGCCAACAGAAATTGAGGTAGGTTTTTACTATGGAACCAGCTATGTTAGCTATGCACTTACCGTTGCTTACAGCGTCGCTACGTTCGTTGCCTGGTGGGTATTGTTAGGCTTTTCATTATACGATAACAGTATCTTTTATTGGTTGGCTTTTAACGCCGTAACCTTAATACTATTACAACCCTATTTTATGCGCCTTTCACGAACGTTGTGGCTGAGTTGGTTCGTAAAATACGATCCAGATTGGAAAGAGCACGAAGCAGAAGAATATGAAAGAGTAGTGAAAGAGCAGATGAATAATTGGTAAATAAAGAGGGTTGTTATCGCAACCTCTTTTGTTTTAATGAAATAAAATTTGGTACCAGCTTTACCCCTCCGATTGTTCATCGTTGCGTCGCAATCCGTTCATCGGCAGTGCAGAGATTGAACTAAGGGTTCTTGATGTCACATAGCACTCGAAAACGTATCGTATTTGATTTTACTGAAAACGTGATCTTTAAGATGAGAAACGTGACAACAAAATCTATAGGCAAAATTGTATACTTACATTCAACTGTAGCCGAAAAAAAGCAATTTATACAATACTTTAAGTTACATCTGTTTTGACGTAATGGTACAAGTTACATCAATGGCAAAGCACAGCAACTAGATCGACTTGTCAGCATATGCGGTGTTTAATCCATTTGAAAACCTGTTGCAGAACGACAAGTAAAACAATTGTTTTACAATCGTAAGAAAACTCTATATATAGCAAAACATAATATATGAAGTTGACCCTTACCCGATTTTTCATCGTTTTCGCAATGATTTCCTTCGGTATTATTTCCTGCCATAAAGGTATCTAAACAAAGCCGGAAGAAAACCCTCTTTCTGTTATAGAAAACAATGAACGGAAAGCACTTATAGTTGAGGTGAAAGATCTTTTAAAAGAAACGTACAAAAATGCAAATGCACTTAAAGAAGTAAGTGCAGCAATACGTACAAAGTATTACTGGAACGACCAAGTGCTTTTAAGAGATTTAATGGCGCCGGATCAAAGTCCCTTATAAGCTACCAGGTATGACACGAATTATTAAGGGTTCGTTTAAAGCACTTTTTCTTCTCTTTTAAACAGTGAAAGATATCCTCAAGCTACAAAGTATGTAGCCTCTTTAAAATACGTTGCTAGTATTAGTTCACCAACTAATCATACTACTGCAAGCCACTCCACCTACGAAGGGGCGGAAGGTGAAGCTGATGATTTAGCTATTTATTTTCCGTATTCGGAAAATTTTATAGATGACCAAGAATCACCAACGCTTGTTGCGGCCACGATAGATGCCAATAGTGTACCAGGCGAAGAACCTTTTTCTTGTGCAACTGCTGGAACATGTTATACAGCTGTAGTTGTAGACGATGATTATGCGCAAATACAACCTGTACATATTTTGCAACCTGTAGATGCAGAAGATTTAGGTATTTACACTCCGCCACCTCCTCCTCCACCACCTGTACCAACGGGAGCAGCAGTAGATACTATTGTTATAGTTGGAGCTGGTTTGCAAGATACAGTTAGGCAGGTTTATATTGGAAAAGCGATACTAAGAAAGAATTATGACGCACTAATTAGTTTTACTGGTAATGGCGGGGGATCTGAAATTGTTTTTTGCCGTGCTTCTGGTTACCTGCAAATGGATAGTGATGACCAGGTCAATCAAAATCAAAACTTTGATAGAGTAGCAGTTAAATTTACACGTTTTGATGTTGATGGGGTTTTCACATTTTCTCCGTGGGGAATGGTTTTCAATAATCCATGGTGGAAAAAGGTTAATTCGGAGTGGGACAACAATTGGAAGCCTCAGAACTATGAACAAGTTTTTGCTGTTTATGAAGAAGATAATCGCAGTGAAATAACTACAAGTGGCACAATTAGTACCACATTAGATAGCTTGGGCATATCTGTCAGCGGTACTTTAAACTGGACTTTAAAAGAAAATCACAGGATAACTGGCTAGTTCAAAGAAAATTATCTGATAGTGGGTATTTAGCGCACACGTTATCCCCGGCTATTTGTAAAACACAAGACGGCTATCCAGTCTGGGACTGCGGTGCCGATATTAGTTATACTATGCCTTTAAGAGTTACAATCTTTCGCTAATGAAACCTTATCTTTTCAAATTGAGTATGCTACTCTCTATTTTAATTTGTGTACATGAAACAAATGCACAAATCAGCAGCCGGATGCGGGATAAATTAGATAGCACCGGTGCATATCGGTGGAACACTCATTTTGCAAACCATAAGCGGAGGTTACAATTACGCCTTGCTTGACGGAAACGCTACAGGGAGGAGGCTGGAAATAGAATATTCGCAAAGCTGGCATAAGCATATTGGTGCTACTGTAAACTTTTGGTATGCAGAGGGCGTTGCAAAAGAGGTTTTGGTTTGGCATGACTATGGACAGCGCATCGTTAAAGATGGCAGGAACAGTGGCTTTGGTATCGATCCCTCCATAGATTTTAGCATGCTCAAATCGAGGCAACAGGATCTTACCCTTCAGTTGGGCCTTACAATTGGCAAGGGCGGTAATGGAAGAATGGAGAGTACACTATGAGTATTACGCTCGTCCTATCAAACTATCTGCTTACCGGGTTGACAGACCAAAATTACTTTTAGGGTTGCATACAAAGTTAGCTTACAACAGGCGCTTCGATCGTGTAGCTGTTGGGCTAAACCTGCTTAACCTAAACTTCAACACTTTGGGTGGCAATTACTATGGAGTAAGATTGGGATATGTATTAAATAAACCCTTCTTTAAAATAAAGGACTCATTTCTAACTAGTAAAAGCAAAAAGCTTGTTTCTTAATTGAAACAGGCTTTTCTTTTCAACCATCACCTTTAGTTCGGTGCTGTTGTTTATTATTTTCACTAGGTCACTTCAAGTATTTCGACATTACTATTGCGAAAATAATCACGTCAATTAACCAACCTCATTTTCACTTAAGTTATTCCACTTATCACCCAACCGTTCATAAAAAGTTGATGTGGGGGTTTTGTTTCCTTCTGCATCTACAAAGCTTTCTTCTAAATCGGAGAAGATGTCTACAATTCTATCAATGTCTTCTGCCGGCAAATCAATAACATAATAATTTATTGAGCTGGTTGACGAGCCATCAACGGGGAGCAGCTTTTCAATTTTATTTTCATTCAATATTCTTTAAATCTCTGCTGCAAGTTCCAGCTCTCTTTTCGCAGTAAGTTCCTTTAAAGTAACGTTTAAGGTTGTGTGATCGAGAAGGTCGCTGCCTACTGGACTTTTGTAATCTTCGTTCATACTATTATTTTTTGCCTGGCTTACTTACTTAAAAAACTTGGGCCGCAAAGGCACTAAGGCTCGAAGTAACGCTAAGGAAAGAATCTTTGTGACACTTTGCGCCTTAGTGTCTTTGCGGCCTGTTGTTGAATAGAACTACTAAAAGTACAAGTGTGCGACGCAAGGATGTTTAATAGTAATTCTAATGCTTAGTCCATAATAATCCTAACACTTTTCGAGTGCCTGTACAATATCATTTAGAATATCATCTTTATACTCGAGGCCTACAGAAATACGAATTAAACCGGGCGTAATACCAACCGTTAACCTTTCTACTTCGGTAAGCTTTGCATGGGTTGTACTTGCCGGGTGAGAGGCAATACTTCGGCTATCACCAAGGTTAGCAGTAAGGGTTAAAAGCTCGAGGGCATCTAAAAACTTTCGTCCACTTTCGAGGCCACCTTTCAACTCGAAACAAACAATGCCGCCACCCTGTAGCATTTGCTTTTTAGCAATCTCGTACTGCGGGTGGCTTGGCAGGGTTGGATATTTTAAAGACGTAATTGCAGGATGCCCTTCCAGCGATTCTGCAATATGTAAAGCATTACTTGAATGACGTTCCATGCGAACATCTAACGTTTCTAAGCTCTTGCTTAAAACCCATGCATTAAACGGCGACATAGAAGGGCCGGTGCTGCGGCAGAACAAATAAATCTCTTTAATTAGGTCCGGGCGACCAACCACTACACCACCTAAAGCCCTCCCCTGCCCATCAATCCACTTTGTAGCAGAGTGAACAACAAGGTCAGCACCAAACTCAATAGGGCGTTGGCCAATGGGTGTGGCAAAACAATTATCTACATTATAAATAAGGTTGTGCCTTTTCGCTACTTGGCCCACCATTTCCAGATCAATAATATCAAGGCCGGGGTTAGTGGGCGTTTCAATAAAGATCATTTTCGTGTTAGGCTTTACGGCTGCCTCCCACTCTTCTGCCGTAGCTTCAACGGGTACGTAAGTATATTCAATGCCGTACTTCGGAAGATACTTTGTAACAACGCCATGTGTACTTCCAAAAATCGCATTGCAACTAATCAAGTGGTCGCCTTGCTTCATTAAGGCCATAAAGGTGGCGAACACGGCGCTCATTCCACTTGCTGTTGCATAACCTGCCTCCGCTCCTTCCAATGCCACTACCTTGTTGGTAAACTCGCTTACATTAGGATTGCTGAAACGACTGTAAATATTAAAATCATTTTCATCAGCAAAAGTTGCACGCATTTCTTCGGCGTCGTCGTAGCAGAAACTGCTGGTAAGAAACAACGGCGTCGAATGTTCCATTTCGTTGGTTCTTTCTGTTTGTATGCGAACGGCCTGAGTTATTGGATGAAGCGCCATAATATTATTTAAAATGAGATTGAAAATTGTTGCCTGAAAATTATTTGCAAATGTAACCCTGCCATGGTTTTACTTTGCACCTGAATTAGATAGTGGAATGAAATATTTTACCAGCAATGCGCCCTTTTGTCTCGAGAGTGGAGCAACGCTTCCTTCGGTCACCATTGCTTACCATACTTTTGGCACTTTAAACAAGGACAAAAGCAACGTTGTTTGGATTTGTCATGCACTTACTTCCAACTCAAATGTTATCGATTGGTGGCCGGGTATAGTTGGCAGTAATTGCCCTATCGATCCTGAAACCTATTTTATTGTTTGCGCCAACATTCTCGGTTCCTGCTACGGAAGCACGGGTGCGCTTACCATTAATCCTGCAACTAGCTCTACTTACTTCAGCAACTTTCCTATGGTTACCATACGAGATATGGTACAGGCTCATATTTTATTACGGCAGCATTTGCAAATACAAAATATCTTTTTGCTGGTAGGTGGAAGTATGGGAGGTTACCAGGCTTTGGAGTGGTCTGTTATGGAAAATAATTTCATTCAAAATCTTTTCCTGCTCTCTACTTCTGCTGCCGAGAGTGCCTGGGGCATTGCTATACATACGGCACAACGATTAGCGATTGAAGCCGATGCGACATGGAAAGATGCTGATGAAAAAGCTGGCAGCAGAGGACTGAAAGCTGCACGAGCAATAGGGCTGCTTAGCTATCGTAACTACGAAATAATGATTGAAAAGCAATCTGACACAGATGTAGAGAAGATAGATAACTTTAAAGCCTCCTCGTACATAAACTACCAGGGCGATAAGCTGGTGAGCCGCTTTCATGCATATACTTATTGGCTGCTTACCAAGGCAATGGACTCACATCACCTTGCACGCGGCAGAAACAAAAGCTTAGAACTTGTTTTGCAGTCTATTTTCCAGAAAACGCTTATAGTAGCCATCACTAGCGACCTTTTGTGCCCTCCTAATGAACAAATTTTTATAGCCGGCCACCTGCCCAATTCTACCCTTGTCGAAATACCTTCGTCCTACGGCCACGATGGATTTTTAATTGAGGCGGAAAAGATCTCTCATCATTTTAATCAATGGATGAGAGGAGAAATTTGATTGTTTTTGTTACCGGCATTTGTATTTCATGGCTTCATCGTTGTGTCACTCACTTGTACAGCAATATTTTTAGCAGCACTTTGCAAAGTGTTGAAGAAGCCTTTACTCTGCTACTTTCTTCCTCCTTACATCCAGGTTTTGAAAGTAGGCTATTCTAATTACATCAGCATTTCTGTATCGATTACCTGCCGGCAACTGAATAAATTGATTTAAATAGCCGAACTGTAAATTATCGTGCGCATTGGTATTCACTTTTAAGCCTAAAAACAGGCGGTTTTGGTCGAAGTAGTTATTTACTACCTGCTTACCAAAGTTTATAAGCAATTCATCATTAACAATAAAGGACCAACGCCCAGGGGTATTAGGGGCTTTATTAAAAGGAATTTCGTATAAAAAATTATACCGCAACCTCCAGTTAAAACTGTACCCTTCAGCTAATTTATCAGCGGTTTCGAACTTACGGCGGTAACGCTCTTCAAGCCTGATGTACTGCATTAAACGTGTCTTCGCATTCTTTGTATGCCACTGTATTTGCTGCCAGGGGCGATGCTCTGGTTGATTAACATTGGTACTTGCATCGGCCGGGTAATTGGTAATATAACCGTACCCTGCTGTAAGTTTGGTTACATCGTTAAGATAGTAAGTTAATCCAACTCTCGCTATTGTAGTAGACAGGTCTTCAACATAATAATCTTTAGTTCGAAATTGGAGATCCGTCCATAAACCAACCTTATCTGAAAAACGAGTTTGGTTGAAGTAGGCGCCCCAGATCTGGTTATAATGAGTGGTTGTTTTTGTTTGGGCCTTAACTGTTACAACTGTTAGCACCATTGCCGCTAGAACTATAATCTTCTTATTCATCCGTTTATTGTATTCAGGTATTATTAATAGGTTTTTTACCGGTAATCGCTAAAGTGCACAAAGATATAAAGTACAAGTGTGCGACGCAACGATGATGACCAATGATTGAATGATGACTACCAAAAAAATTTGATTTGAGTTATAGACTTGCTTTAAGTGGTTTTGGGCTACTGATTTTAATATTTCGATTTAAGCGCTTGAGCAAATTTGAAATTGAGGAGTGATGTAAAAAACCTCTCCGCTTTGGATTGCTTGCTATGTTTGAATTTACAGTAGGTTCGAAACCAAGGTGTATGTTTTTGTAAATCAGTGCTATCCTCTGGGTGGGTAACTATTAAAGTTGTAGATTTTAAGTGATAGCGAGCTACGTACTACCTAGAACTTAATAGTTACAACTTGGCTAATAAATTATCGAAAGTGAATGCTATATAATATAAACCACCAATGGTTGGACCCCCTGCATATTGAATGTATCGGTTGTTGAAAATATTGGCTGCCCCTACTTTTACATTAGCTTTTGCTTTTGGAACTTTAAGGGAAACCTGGGCATCGAAGGTGCTGTATGCAGAAACAGCGCCTGTAACTAATGGGCTTTCCCATAGGAAAGCATCCTGCCATTTGTATGCAATGTTGAAACCAAGGTTTTTTACTACTTCACGGTTGCCAAAAGATAAATTAGTTGACCACTCAGGAGTATTGAAACCGGTAACAAATATGTCGGTGGTTTTGTTAGCCTTCATCTTGTTGTAACTAACATTACCTCTTAGGGTGTAACGTTTATAGAAATTGTATGTAAGGCCTAAAGATGAGCCATAATTGCGATAAGTGTTTTTTGCGTTGGTGTATACGCGGTAACGTTCTTGCCCTTTATTTGCTGCATTAGCAGCTGTTGGCGTTGTTGCATCACGGTTTCTATCAAGCATTGATAACACTGCTGCATCAGAGCCTACTGTTTCAGCCTTTGGAACAAATACCTGCACCTGTCCGAGGAATCCTTCATAAGTGTTGCTGTAAGCATCAATATCCACTACTACTTTGTTATTGAATAACACACTTTTGTAGCCTGCCTCTAAAGAGTTGATACGTTCAGGGCGAGCCTTGGAAAGGTTGGCTACTTCGAGCAGGCCTTTGTTGGCTAATGCCGCATCATCTGTATTGCCTTGTGCACTAACTGCAGCATTAAAATTAATAACTGAAGCCTGGGTATAACTGTTCTCTAAATATCCTAAGCCTTCATTTATGTAGGAGAGGCTACCTACACGTTTTACACGTCCGTTGTTTACATAAGACAAAGCCTCAAACAAGGCCGGGAAACGATAACCTTGCTGGAACGTAAGACGGAAATTATGGACCTCTTTTACGGTATATACTGCTGCTAAACGTGGTGTAAGCTCCCCTTCAAACTCAGGGTTATAATCGTAGCGTAAAGAGCCAAACAGTTTTAATTTTTCTGTAAATAGAGTCTTTGTTATTTGTGAGAAAGCCCCAACTTTTTTATAATAAATATTGTTGCCATAACCACCGTCGGCTAAAGGTTTATTACGATTTGCAATAGAACGGGAGAAGTCAACAAAGTTGTTCCCATCGGGGATTACTTCGTACACACGTGCATCTCCTCCAACAAGCAGATTAAATATTCTTATGTGTTTAGATAAATCCCATTGTGCTTCTGCATGGTACAAACGGCTCTTTTGCACAAGGGCAGCACCACCAGTTTCGGGTGCATCAGGTATAGCTATCGATTTTATGTCCCAGTTATTTATTTTGATGATGGTGCTTCTTAAATTCTCGAATGCTGGTGTGCCTGGTTCAACACGGCCTGCATCGGCGGCTACTCTTGCTGCTTTAGTTGCGGTAGCTAAATCAGCACCAGCATTTAATTGATTTACTAAGGCACTTTTATATTTTGCAGCCCATACATTGTTACTACCACCGCTTGCTAAATCAAGGTTGTCAGCCAGAGGTTTTACGTTGTAAGAATCACCGGTATTTTCGATTGAAATATAACTTCGAACTACGTAGTTGCTTCCCTTCAATTCAAGGTTGTGATTTTGAACCACCACATTATCCAATTGTATTTTATTACCACGTTGAAATACTCCATCTATTTTACCTACACGGTAAGAGTAAGATAATTCGGCTTTATCAATTAAGCGATAATGCATGCTTGCATCGAGCTTTAAGTTATCTACCTTGGGTTTTACTAAATCTGTTTCCCAGTAACCGGTACGGGCAACACGCAACGTTTGGTTAGCGCTTCCATTGATGTTTAGGCCGCTTATTGAAATAACATTACTACCAGCGAGTGCATCATCACCGTATTTATTCCAGCCATCGAAGGCAACATTATTAGGGCCATTTAATTGTTGAAAACCAGGGTTAGCACTTTTTAGGTTATTCGTGTTTTGGTTTAGGCGGCTGTTGGAGCGCCAATCTAGTCCTCTCATATAGCTTCCGTTAATCTTGAAGGCCCACCTGTTATTAAAAGCTTTCGCATAACGCAGTGCTGTTTCATTTAGGAAGGCAGGAGAGTGATCAATACCATCAACGTGGTTAAGACCTACTTTTTGATAGAAACTTAAACCTTGGTATAAGAAAGGGCTTTTAGTTAGCAGGTTAGCCATGCCATTAATTGCATTCATACCATATAAAGCTGAAGCCGCACCTGGTGTAATCTCTACACTTGCTATGTCTAATTCTGTTGGGCCAATGGCATTTCCTAAAGGCACCCCTAGCGTTGCGGCTTGCATATCTATCCCGTCAACCAGTTGCATAAAACGAAAATTGTTAGGAATGTTGAAGCCGCGGGTATTTGGCACTTTAAAGGTTAAGCTTGATGTTGTCATCTGTAAGCCTTTAACGCCTTCTAATGCATCGTAGAAACCTGGTGATGCTGATTCCCTAATTGCACGTATGTCAAGTTTTTCGATGGCGACAGGGGATTTTAAAATACTTTCTGCAACACGTGATGCAGTTACAACCACTTCTTTTCCTAATACAGTTTGGGTAACAAGAGCGATGTTTAGGTTAGACTCTATGCTCTTTACCTCGAACTCCTGCTGCTGAAAACCAATAGATGAAAATACAAGTGTAAGCGGAAATTTGTTTTTAGTACGAATGGAAAAAAGACCTTCATTACTTGTAATAGTTCCTGCTATGGTTCCTTTAATTTGTACACTTACTGAAGGAATAGGTTGTTTAGTTTGTTCGTCAACCACCTTACCTGAAATTTCAATAAGGTTTGTTCCCTGGGCCTTTAAGGGTTGAAATGTTGGTAATGAAAGAAAGAATAAAAGTGCTGTTAGTAAAATTTGAGTGTGGGCAAAGTAATGCCTTGCTGGTAAATAATGTTTCATTTTATCAGTTATTGAATAAGTGAAAATATAATTAGGATGAGATTACAGAGAGCGACAGCAGGTAGTTATTGATGCTGCAGCTGTAAGGAAGTTGTATAATATTTTATCATAGTCTACTATTTTAGTAGACAAATTTATTAGTAGAATTTTAGCCTGCAAAGTATTTTTTAAAAATCTTTTTTATTATGCTACAACGTAAAGAGCAAACGCAGTAGGAGCAGGGGTTTTATCTCATTAAATATTTTAAATAGTCTAATACTTCTGCTATTTTATTGCAGGAAAACTATTAAGCGCATTTTAGAACTGGCGGTTGAAGCTGAAGCTTTTATTAGTAGTAGAGTTGCTATAAACTAAACTTCTGCTGCATAGCATTACTAAAAGATGAACGTAATGCGACGCAAGAGAAGTATTATGAAAGAACAAATGCTGATTGCAAAATAAATTATTTAAAACACCTTCACTAAAATCCTCATACTCCAAATAATAACAAGTATACCAAGGAGGATAAACGAGGCTTTACGAGGTAGCCTTCCGGCAAGACGAGCTGCTATAGGAGCCGCAAGGAGACCACCAATAATTAAAGCAACAATAACCTGCCAGTGGGTAACACCAAGCATAGTAAAAAAAGTAAAGGCGCTTGCAAGGGTAACAAAAAACTCAGTTAAGCTTACCGAACCAATAACATATTTAGGGCTACGACCTTTGGTGATGAGCGTTGTAGTAACTATTGGTCCCCAACCGCCACCGCCGAAAGAATCAAGGAAACCACCTATGCCTGCAAGCAGGCTAAAATTTTTAAATTTCTTTGCAACTTTTGTAGTTCTAAAAGCATTTATAAGAATTCGCAAACCAAGAAATAAAGTATAAACAGCCATAACAGGCTTTAGGTATTGAGCATGTGTATCGCCATACTTACTCAACAATACGGCACCAAGTATGGCACCTAAAACACCTGGGATCACAAGTATTTTAAACAGTTTTTTATTTACGTTTCCAAACTTATAATGGCTATAGCCAGAGGCGCCACTTGCAAACATTTCTGCTGTATGAATGCTGCCACTTATAGATGAAAGATTAACCCCGGCAGATAATAATATGGTAGCACTAGTAACACCATAGCCCATACCTAAAGCACCATCAACCAACTGGGCAAGAAAGCCCGCCAGGATCATCCAATGAAAATTAGCATCGAGGGTTTGGTAATAATCTATTGTGCTATTTGCTATGCCTCTTAATGGAACATAAGCAAAAATAAAATGACCAATAAGCATTACCGCAAAAACGCTTACAGAGTAAGTAGCAATCCGCTTCCATTGCACACTCTTTTCCTGCTTACCATCTTCCACTAATCCCCTGGTAAGATGGTTTAGTTTCTTCACCTTATCAGCAAAATTGCCATTCAGTTTATTCCTTATCTGGTGCAGGTTAGTAATTACGTCATCCAACTCTGGTGGCAGTGCATCAGCTAATACTTCTTTAATTCTTTTAGCTGCCGTTGGCGATTTTCCGTTTGTAGATATGGCTATTTTAAGATTTCCTTTTTTTACCACAGAGCCTAAATAAAAATCACATAGCTCAGGCTTATCAGCTACATTAATCAACTTGCCTTGCGCCCTTGCGGCTTCGGCAATTGCTGCACTTGCTACTACATCATCAATTGCAGAAATTACCACTTCAATGTCGTTTAAATCGCCTGCATCAAAAGGCTTTTCTAACAGATGTATGTTACTATTATATTTCGCAATTTCTCTAATCTCTTTGCTTATTGAAGTAGCAACCAACTTAATATTTGTTGCAGGCGAATTACTTAGAACAGCATTCAACTTCTCTAATCCTATATTTCCTCCACCTACAATTAATAGCCGTAGATGCTCTAGTTTTAAAAATACAGGAAAGAGGTTATTCACCTCCTTAATAGAACTAGGCTCGTTAATAGTTTCGCTATTTAATTTTGTTTCCTGCATTATATTATGCCCCCGCCCTAAAGGGAGCTTGTATACCTTTTACTGATTTTATAGCTTTACAAAAAGCAAGGTATTTTTTATGGGACTAAAACATTTTAATATAAATTAAACATCGTTGTGTCACTCACTTGTACTGTCAGTTATCTATTCATCAGGCCGTGATCCTAATCTCTCTCCTCACTTTAGGGCCGGGGCAGATTCACATCACTTAAACTACTTGCACTCCTGGTTAATGGTACGCTGTTCAACCATTTTTTATGCGAGAAATCACCAAAGGTTTCACCGTTCACTCTTTCATTTTTATAAGTAGCAAACAAGTTATCCAACTCATTTAAGATCTCATCTTCATTCAGGCTTTCTTTATAGAGTTTATTTAAACGTTCGCCTAACCTATCCCCACCGATATGAAAGTTATACTTACCATAAGAAGTTCCAACCAAACCAATCTCAGCAGCAAAAGGACGGGCACAACCATTAGGGCAACCAGTCATGCGAATGGTTATCTCCTCGTTTTGTAATCCGTACTTTTCAAGTATAGGTTCAATCTTAGTAATTAAATCGGGCATATAACGTTGTCCTTCTGCCAATGCAAGCGGACAAGTATTAAGTGCCACACAAGCCATTGCATTTTTGCGAAGAGCTGAGGCAGCATCGGTATGAGCTATTAATTGAAAGCGTTCTAATATTTCCGTGATTTGCGTTTTATCTTCTTCTTTAACGTCACCCAGAATCAAATTCTGGTTACAGGTAAAGATGAAGTTTGCTTTACCTGTTTTAGCTACTTCAAGTAGCCCTGATTTTAGCGCAAGTGTTTCATCATCTAAAACTCTTCCGTTCTCAATAAATAATGTATAATGCCATAACTCTTTATGGTCTTGTTGCCAACCGTAATAGTCTTTACGCTCATGGAAGGAGTATGGTCTTTCATCTTCTAGTCTAAAACCGCATCTTCTTTCCAATTCATCCTTCCACCAGTCAAGTCCTAACCTGTCTACCGTGTATTTAAGCCTGGCTAATTTTCTATCGCTGCGGTTACCATAATCTCTTTGTATTGTCAAGATCTCGTAAACGGCCTTCAACACTTTTTCTTCTGTATCTGCAAAACCTACTATAGTTGCAAGGCGAGCATAGTTATCAGCATTCCCGTGAGTGGTTGACATACCACCACCAATAGCTATATTAAAACCTTTTAGTTTATCGTTCTCGATGATTGCAATTAATCCAATATCGTTGGTTAAAACATCCACATCGTTATTAGGTGGTATGGCTATAGCTATTTTGAATTTACGAGGCATGTACCTATCCTGGTACAAAGGGTCAACCTCAGATTCCTTGTCTACAATCTTTTCCTCGTCTAACCAGATCTCATAATATGCATGTGTCTTTGGCAAAAGCAATTGGTCAATTGCTTTTGCATACGCGAACACTTCTTCATGCACCTTTGACTGCTTTGGATTTGAAGAACAAAGTACGTTACGATTAATATCGCCACATGTGGCTAAGGTTGTAAGGTGGGCTTCGTTAAATGCTTTTAGCGTAGGCTTCACATCGTACTTAAGTACACCATGTAACTGTATGGTTTGCCTGGTTGTTATTTTAATAACGCCTGTAGAGTTTTCACCAGCGATGTTATGCAAGTCAACCCATTGTTGCGGAGCAATTACACCACCGGGTAAACGCAATCTTATCATGAACGAATATAAGCGCTCAAGTTTCTTCTCTGCACGTTCCTCTCTCCTGTCACGGTCGTCCTGCACGTACATGCCATGGAAGCGAACAAGGGCAACGTCATCTTCATTAAGATTGCCTGTTATTTCCTTTTCAATACTTTCAACAAGTGTTCCTCTCAGGCTATCACTTGCCTGCTTTATTCTTTCGGTGCCTGATAAATTATTTTGCTGCATATTTAATGGAAAATGGAAAATGGAAAATGGAAATATAGGAGCAAGTCATAAGCTCTAAATTCATCTTCCCCCTTTTGCATTCTTAGTTTTTGTTATTTAAATAATAGCTTTTCGTTTTGTTGAATACTGATAAAACGTACAAGAGTGCGACGCAAGTAAGGTTTAATAGTAGTAAATAAGATCGGCTCAAAGACTAATACAAGGCCTTTACTCTTTTTCATTTTGCATTTTTCTTTGAATTATGCATTAATATACGTCTTTCAAATACCGGCCTTCATCTTTCAACTGCTCAACAAACTGTACTGCTTCTTCGATTGTTTTATTGCCAAACTTTTCTACCAGTTGCATCAATGTATCTTCTACATCAACACTCATTGGTTCTTTTGCGCCGCAAATATAAATAGATGCTCCGTTTAACATCCACTCGTATAACTCCTGTCCGTTCTTTAGCATTTTGTGTTGCACATATTCTTTTTCCTTTTGGTCACGTGAAAAAGCCACATTGATTTTTGTGAGAACGCCGGTTTCCATCCAGTTCTGTAATTCGGTTTGGTAAAGGAAATCAGTTACGAAATGCTGGTCGCCAAAGAACAACCAGTTGCGACCTGTTGCACCAGTAGTATCTCTATGTGCAAGAAAAGAACGGAATGGGGCAATACCGGTGCCGGGGCCAATCATGATGATATCTTTATCGTCGGCAGGCAAACGGAACTGGCTGTTTTTATGTATATAAAACTCAACTTTACTTTCGTTAGGAAGTTGAGAAAGATAATCGGAACACAAGCCGCACTTCCACTCATCATTTACATGAAACTTATCTCTTGCAACAGTAATGTGTACCTCGCCACTATGCGCTTCAGGCGACGATGAAATAGAATATAACCTTGGTGCAATTGGTTCAAGAATTTCAATTAACTGCTCAAACTGTGCCTTGTTTTGCAGAGGATAAATCTTCAATAAATCAAGCAAGCCAATTTTTGTAGAGGGAATGTCTTGTGCGACTAACGTTGCATATTTGCTTACAACTCTTTCAGGTAAGAAGAAGATGTTTAGCTTCTTCTTGAGTAGTTCAAATACGGTAACATCTTCATGCCTGAACGTGAAAGTTTTATTCTTATCAATACCTAATAAATCAACGATGGGTTCAACTACGCGTAAGGGATTTTCGGGTATAACACCTAAAGCATCACCGGGTAAGTAGTCAATATCTTCTGCGGCAATTTCTATATGATGAGTTTCTTTTTTAGAACCTCTATCGTTAAGATTAATGTTGGTTAAGAGCGTACCATTGTAGATTTTTTTACCGGTAGATTTTTTTGCAACAACAGCAGGAGCAGCAACAGTTGCCGTACCATTAGTTGCAGATTTTGTAAGTTGATTTAACACCTGACTAAACCATCCTTCAGCTTCGTCCTCATAGTCTACATCGCATTTTATTAGCGGTACTAAACGTTCAGCACCCAGCCTGTTTAATTGCTGGTCAACTTCTTCACCGGCCTTGCAGAATAAGGGATAAGAAGTATCGCCTAAGGCTAATACACCGTACTTTAAATTATCGAGCTTGAAGCCATTGTTATGTATATGATCGAAAAATTTCTTTGCTCCTGCAGGAGGATCTCCTTCACCTTGTGTTGACACAATAGTTAACAGGTATTCTTCTTTAGGCAGGTCTGTTAACCTGTACTGTTCTAGGTTTACCACCTTGGCGTTAATGCCACTCTTCTTTGCTTTAAGCCCAAATTCGGTAGCTAGTTTTTTAGAGTTGCCTGTTTCTGTTCCGTAAGCAATAGTAATTTTATTTACTGCAGGCGCAGCCGAGGCTGTTACTTGTGCAGCTTGTTGTTGTACACCTTGCTTAGCCAACACGCCCGATAAGTACCCGTTCATCCAAATAAGTTCGTCATTGGTAGAAGTACTTAAAAGGTCTAAGAAATTTTTTAATTTAAGCTCTGCTAGCATGTTGCTTTTCGTTTTCTATTCCAGTGAGTGAATTAATTATTTTGGATACAGGCTTGAAGTAATAGTCTTTGCTATTACTGTTTTCAATCCAGCCATATTGCGCATGCAGGTTTACTACACGTCCAATAATTACCATCGAGGGCGATACAAAAGATCGCCCTTTCAATTTGTTTTCATATTCGTACAAGTTGCACACATGCACATGTTGCAGTGGTGTGGTAGCTTGTTCAACAACAGCAAGCAATTTATCTTTAGCAATGTTATAATGGGTAAGCTTTTCAACAACTCCATCCAAAGTTTCGGAGCTCATGTAAAACACAAGTGTATCTTCGGTTTGAGCAAGTTCCTTCCAGTATAGTTCCGTTACAATATCACTTTTGTAAGAAGTAAGGAAACGAACTGCAGTAGAGTGTTGGCGGGCTGTAAGTGGGATACCTGCATAAGCAGCGGCACCAAGAGCAGCAGTTACACCAGGCACGATTTCGTAAGCAATATTGTTTGCAACAAGTGCCTCAAGCTCGTCTAATATGTTACTGAAAATTGAAACATCACCACCCTTTAATCGAACAACCCTTTTGCCTTCCAATGCAGATTCAACCATAATTTCGTTAATGGTTTTTTGCGACGTTGACATACCTCTTCTGCATTGCTTGCCTACATGTATTACTTCAGCGTTCGGGCTTACAAATTCTTTTAATATTTGTTCGCTTACCAAACGATCCGTTAATACAACTTCGGCTTGCTGCAAAGCTTTGATTGCTTTGTAAGTAATCAAGTCAGGATCGCCGGGCCCGGCGCCTGCTATAATTACTTTAGGTTGTTTTTTTAGTTCGTTCATAAAGGAAATTCTAATGGAATACGGATGACACGGATTAAAAAGATTCAAAGGGATTTTTAAATGTTGTCAGTGCAAATCCATTTAATCCGTGTCATCCGTGTGCTTTATCTATTGAATCATACAAGCACCCACAGTTACAAGACTGGTTTCATCAATTAATATAGCACCCCCATTCTCACGAAGGTTACTGTATTTATCAAATACAATTGGTGAAGCTGTTTTAATTCTTGCCTTAACTACGTCGTTTAAGTTTGCACTGCTGATACTATCATCTTTCTCAAGGCTGTTTACATCAAGCCTGTATTCAATTTCTTTAACTACGCTTTTTACAACACGGCTATTTATTTGTAAGAAATATTTGTTTCCTGCTTTTAAGGGCTTTGTTGCCATCCAGCATAACAGCACATCTATTTCGTTATCTACGTTAGGTTGATTATCTGCAGGTACAATAGTATCGCCACGACTAACATCAACATCATCGGCTAAATGCAGTATTGCACTTTGTGGTGCAAAAGCTTCTTCAACTTCTTTACCTCCAACTTCAATTGCACTTATGGTGCTTTCAAAGCCTGATGGTTGTACAACTACCTTATCTCCTTTTTTATAAACACCGCTTACAATCTTACCGGCATAGCCACGGTAATCATGCAAATCATCTGTTTGCGGACGGATAACATATTGCACAGGGAAACGTGCATCAATATGATTAATATCTTCTTCTACTTCTACTTGTTCTAAAAACGCAAGCAGTGGAGACCCATCGTACCAACTTAAATTTTCCCCCTTATCAACTATGTTGTCGCCGTTTAATGCAGAGATGGGTATATAGGTGACATCCTTCAAACCCAGTTGCGACGCCACGTTAGAGTAATCAATAACAATGTTGTTATAAACATCTTGAGAAAAATCAACAAGGTCCATCTTATTAACTGCAACAACAATGTGAGGGATTTTAAGTAACGATGCTATGATAGAGTGGCGGCGCGTTTGCTCAACAACACCTTGCCTTGCATCAATTAAAATAATGGCAAGATCGCTATTGCTTGCACCGGTAACCATGTTACGAGTGTACTGTATATGGCCAGGCGCATCAGCAATTATAAACTTACGTTTAGGCGTGCTGAAGTACTTATAAGCTACATCAATTGTAATGCCTTGTTCACGTTCTGCTCTCAGGCCATCGGTTAATAATGCAAGGTCAATCTCCCCATTTTCTTTGTTGCGGCTTTGCTTTTCAATAGCTTCCATCTGGTCGATGAGGATTGATTTACTATCGTACAGCAAGCGACCAATTAAGGTACTCTTACCATCATCAACACTACCCGCGGTTATAAATTTCAATAAATCCATTTCGAAAATTTCTAATTTTTTGAAGTCTGACTTCTTTAATCAAACTCTAATATTTTTTTTGAACCCAGCCCTTGTTCTCTGTTCGTCGGCCGTTGCGTCGCACTCTTGTACAGACTTTCTTTATTATGCTTTTTGTTTTGAACCACAGAATCACTTTTCGTAATAGAGTTTCACCGAGCGTTTTGTTCTTTTGAATCTATAAGACGCAAAGGACACAAAGCTTCACTAAGTTTTTTCTTTGTTTGTTCCTCCAGTTGGCTGTGTCACTCACTTGTACTTGCTGCTTAAAGCACTACAAGTACAAGTGAGTGACACAACGATGTTGAGTAAAGACTTTCTGTTCGATCCAACTAAAAGTAACCGTTCTTCTTTCTGTCTTCCATTGCTGCCTCGCTTACCCTGTCGTCGATACGTGTTTCGCCACGTTCGCTGGTTTTTGTGGCAACAATTTCTTTAATAATATCATCAATTGTTGTCGCATCACTTTCAACAGCGGCAGTACAAGTCATGTCGCCAACGGTGCGATAACGAACACGCTTTGTAACTACGCTATCTCCCGGGTCTAACCTTATAAATTCGTTTATAGCAACCAATTGATTTTCGTATTCGAGTACTTCCCTATCGTGTGCATAGTAGATGGAAGGAAGGTCGATGTTCTCTCTTTTAATGTAGTTCCAAACATCAAGCTCCGTCCAGTTGCTTATAGGAAAAGCACGTACGTTTTCGCCCTTGTGAATCTTACCGTTGTAAGTATTCCAAAGCTCGGGACGTTGCAGCTTAGGATCCCACTGACCGAACTCATCACGTACTGAGAAAATTCTTTCTTTGGCCCTTGCTTTCTCTTCATCGCGACGTGCACCACCTATGCAAGCATCAAATTCAAACTCTTCAATTGTATCTAACAAAGTGTATGTCTGTAAGGCGTTTCGGCTCGCAAATTTTCCTTTTTGTTCAGTAAGGCCTTTCGCTTTGATAGTGTCTTCAACTTTGCGAACGATTAGTTTTTCGCCAATCTCTTCTGCCAAAGCATCTCTGAAATCTAACGCTTCTGGAAAGTTGTGACCGGTATCGATATGCACCAGAGGAAAAGGAAACTTACCCGGACGAAATGCTTTTAATGCAAGATGAACAAGGGTTATAGAATCTTTTCCGCCTGAAAACAACAAGGCCGGTCGCTCGAACTGCCCGGCAACCTCGCGGAAAATATGTATTGCTTCAGACTCGAGGTGGTCTAAATAATCAAAGTTGTATTTGCTCATTTTTCTGTTAACATTATTTCATCCTCAACTACCGGAGCATGAAGGTGTAATCCACACTCTTTTTTACTGTTATCTTCCCACCACCAACGGCCGGCACGAAAGTCTTCACCTGGTTGTATTGCACGTGTGCATGGTGCACAGCCGATACTAATAAAACCGCGGTCGTGTAAAATATTATATGGGATGTTGTATTTGTTTATAAATTCTTTTGTTTCTTCTGTTGTCCAACTGAATATGGGGTGATACTTGATCACATCATGAACTTGGTCGTACTCGATGGGCTGTAGATCCTGGCGTGCAGGAGATTGCTCGGCACGTAAGCCTGTGATCCAAATCTTATTGCCTTTTAAGGCTCTTTTTAGTGGCTCAACTTTACGAATGCCGCAACACTCTTTTCGATTTTCGGGTGATTCGTAAAACAAGTTGGGGCCTTTTTCTTCGATCAAATTCTGTAAACTTTCTGCTTGGGGATAGTACGCTTTGATCTTTGTTTCGTAACGTTCGATTGTTCGGCTCCAAACTGAATAGGTTTCAGGGAAAAGCCGGCCGGTATCGAGTGTAAATATGGAAACGGGTAATTTGTGGGAAAGTATTTGCTGAGTTATAACCTGGTCTTCAAAGCCAAAACTGGTAGAAAATGTAACCTGCCCAGGAAATAAACCGCATAACAACGCTATCATTTCCGGCTGGCTTTTTCCATCCAACTGTAGTAATAATTTGGGTACAAGTTTTTTAAGATCGGCACTCATTCTATAAGCTCCTTTTTATTTTGAGGGCCGAAATTACAACGGAAAGAGAAACCTACCAAATCGGTAGGGTTTAGAATAACAAAAAATTATCCTGTACTGTCTGACGAGCGATACAGGATAAGCTTCTTAAAATATAATAATTGTTAATAGAAGAACTAGAATGGACTAAGAGGCTACTAGTAATTGGGATACCGGCAGGTCGGTTTTTAAGATTTGTTTCCCGTTCTGATGCATATATATAACCTGAGCCATGTTATTACTAATAGCCTCAACAGTAAAAATACTTTGACGAAGATCTTTAGGATACATTTTGAAGTACTTTGGATTTAGTAAAACAGTCTCCCCTGCCTTAACCAACTTTTTCTTCCTGCCTTTTTTAAAGATTATAAGCCCCACTACCAGTACAACTAAAAGAATAATAGATAAACTTAACAGATTCATAGGTTATAGAAATTGATTGCAAAAACTGGAATAAGAAAGCAAAACTAATGCCAGCAGTTTCAAGACAATTTTTTGTATCTGTTGCAAAAATAGCTAATCAGCTCTTAAGTAAAATTCTAAAGGATATTCTTTTACTTAAATAAGACATATTATTTATTAAAGCAAACTTGTAAGTGACTGTTCTTCTATTTAAGCCGAGCCTCGCTTAAGCTAACACCACCGATTAACCCTGCGGGTAAAAGTGGTTTGCCTGCTAAGCGGAAAGGTGCTGAAGTTTGCGTGATCCTATTTTCTTCAGAAAGCCTGTGGTCTCCTATAAGCCTGTTTGCCCATGTGTTTGACACTTCGATCTCTAGTTTATTGCTGCCTATTTTTAGCGCATTAGTAATATTGACCCTGTAAGGAGGTGTCCACGCAACCCCACAGTTAATTCCATTAAGTCTTATTTCGGCCATATTTTCAACCTTTTCTAAATCTAAAAAGATCTGTTTAGAAGTAGAATTATTGTCACTCCAATTAAAAATCGTTTTATAAACCGCTGTTCCTGAATAATACTTAATAGAGGAGTCTGCTAGCGTAGTCCAGTCTCTCAGTTCGGGAAATAGCACAGGTGCTGCCGGGCCTCCATGAGATTTGTTAAATCGAACCTGCCAAGGGCCTGCGATTTTTTGAATAGTTTTCGTATCTGTCCAGTTTGTTCCTAAGTTCACTTTTTTAATGGAAGTAGCTTTACTAAGCACAATAAAAACAGAAGCATTTGCATCAAGCTTGACAGGTAAAATTGTTCTGAAGTTTTCGCTTCGCCATTTTTGCGCAATCTGCACTTGCCCTGTTACCGGATCCCATAATTCTGGAACTTTTTCCGGAATTCTTAAAGACACTTCAATAGTTTGAGGAGTGTTCGATTGATTTGAAACAAAGTAAATATCCGAACCAGGTAAAGTACGATGAGTCCAGGCTATGTTTTCGGCCCGCTGCCCCCTTTCTGCTATTGCAATAAAATCAGGGGTAATACCAAATGCTTCAAAAGAAGTTGCAGTGTATGGGCCGTTAATTATTCGACCACTACCTAAGTGTCCTACTACTATTGTATCCTTACCGTATTTTGCATACCCTTTTGCTTGTCCTCTCCACAAAGCATTAGTAATACTTTCCAAACTTTTATCTGCAGCAGTATTACCAAAGAGTGTTGTAGTTTTGGAAGGTTGACCGTTCAATATTAAAGTAGCTCCATCTTTTACCAGCATTAATAGTTTTTGGGCAACCTGACCAGACATTGAATTATTATCAGGAAACATTTGATGGGGCTGAGGCAAAACAAGGATTTTATAACTCGCTCCTCCCGGAAACTCTACCCTTCCATTGTTCACCTTCGCTGTAAGCAAAGCATCAGGATTAAAACTATCGTAAGCATAACCCCTTAATGGATCAATCCAATCTTCGGGGTCGGCCATGTTAGCTGAGTGGCGTACTCCTGCAGGCATTTCTCTCAATGGTTCGCCTCTGTTGGCTAATCTTTCTGCTTCACGCGATACTATTTCTTCACCAAATATGCCTGGTAACGTTGATACTAAACGGTCTGGTAATACAGAGCGTCTTGGCAATTCTTCACCGGTAAATACTGCAATATCTACGACTGGCCGACCTACTTGTAAAAGGGACTGGCAACGCTGTGCATATTGCACCCATGCTCTACCTGCCTTCCACCAAGGCTGGTCTCTTTGAAAATATAAACCAACACCATCTAATGTCATTCCGGGTTTTCTATCCATCCATGGGTTGTGCGTGAAGACATGGTAGACAAGTTTATTTATTCCTAATGCATAATTTCGGTCTTGAACTGTTTTCAGCATTCCGGGATGTTCGCTCCAATCCATACGAACGGTTGTAAAGGCTTCGGCTTGAATGATTGGCTTACCGTAAATATGTGCTCCTGATATTGCATCCATCATATCATTAGGTTTATCATGTGTGGGGCTGTTTAACCAAAACTCGCCCATCGGAATATCAACAGTTTTGTAGTGCATTAGCCCGTCACTTAACATTGTTGGTGCTACACTTTCTGCAGTAAATGTGCAGCCTTTAGCTTTTGCAAGCCTGGCCATTGTAACGTAAAATTTATCTACAACCAGCTCTGCTATTGTTTGCCTTACATCATGTAAAAACTTTTCCGAAACATCGGCACTTTCAACAGGAATACCAGCCATTACAGGCAGGTAAGTAAGTATGTCATAGCCTCTCCGCTTCCTAAATTCTTCTGCAAATACCGGTGACCAATTCTGGCTACCACACTCCCAGCTATCTATATGAAATATCTTTAAAACTTTCGCTGCCAATTCTGGTCCTGCCTGCTTTACAGCCTCACCAAACCAACCATTAAATTGTTTGGTTATTGCCTGCTCACTAAACTTATCACACTCCAATCCTATACCTCCACCTCCTGTTGCATTAGTATGACCAGTTGATGTATGGCCTATCCTAATAAGGGTCCATTTACCAGCAGGTGCGTTCCATTTTAAGCGACCATCAGCAGAAAGGTATTGAGTAATATTAATCACTTTGTTTAAAGGTGAACTTGCAGCAACAGGCACTTGCTCTTCTGTTGTACGTTTGCTAACCCGCCATATACTTCCGTTCTTTCCCTCGTATTGATTTATTCTTGCAGCCCCCGATAACTCTATTCCTCTAATCTTTAAAGCAGGTCTCCACTTAGCTGCATCCAAATCTTCGCTACCCGGTTCTGAACCGGCTTTGTTATAAATAAAACGAAAGTATTTAGCAGTAGTAGAAGCAATAGAATGTGTTACATCTTCATCAGTATCCTGCCAACCATGGCGTGGCGGTTGTAAACGACCAACAGAACGAAAGTCAACTCCATCCTCACTTACTTCAATCATTAACCGGTGCGCCTGGTAGTTGTTGCCATTGGTTTTGATAACAATTGAACGGGCAGTAAAAGGTTGCTCAAATGCGTATTGTATCCAACAAGTATCGTCGCTGCTAAAATTTTGCTTGTTGCCTTCCATTACAAGAAATGATGCCTCCGTTCCTTTGCTTGTTGTTACTTTAGGCACAACTGTCTGGGTTGATACATCTGCTCCTTCCAGCGTTGGAAATGCGTATACTGCTATGTCTTTATAGTAGCCTTCGTTCTTTTCAGGTGGCGGTAATGTATCGTTAAACACTCGTCCGCCTTCAATAAATTTTTGCGACCATACTACTTTTTGCATGCTCAATTCCGGTGTTATCCATGGTCCGCCTGCCAATGCAAATCCGTCGCTTACATGCATGGCTATCTTCAATCCCAACCTGTCTGCTTCTTTCATTGCAAACCGCATCATGGCCCACCATGCCGGTGTTAATTGCCTTACTACCGGTTTAAATATTGGCGGCTTTGTTGTGTCTTTTATTGGCATTAAGTATGCGCCGCCGATGGCTGCCTGCTTCATTGATTCAAGGTCTGCTGTTATGCCTGCCTTTGATACTGCTGCGTTCATCCAATACCAAAATACCCATGGCTTTGCACTTTCAGGTGGACGTTTAAATGCATTAACTAATTGTAAGTATGATAAGTTCTTGTATATAGTTGCAGGCTTTGCTTGCGCTGTTGTCTTGCTTGTTTTTTGTGCAAACATTGTAGCCCACATGAACATGATTGTAACGAACAATAAAAGATGTCTCAATAATTTATAAGGTGATTTATACATTAAGCAAACGTGTATGTTTTTGAGCTATTTATTTATATTGTTGTCCATGCATCAATAATGCTATTAAACTTTTCTTGCGTCGCACTCTTGTACGTTCTATTCGCTACTCATCATTGCGAGGAACGTAGCAATGTGCCGAACTGACGTTAGACCTGTTTTAATTTGTTAAGGAGATTGCTTAGTCGTTCCTCGTAATGACGATGTAAGTGCAACAGTACAAGTGAGTGACACAACGATGATGAGTAAAGAACTAATGTTTGTAACATAAGATTCAACTCTAACAAATGAAATTCATTGAAGCCTCATCATTCATCATTCACAATTCATCATTCCCTAACCCACCTTCACCACTTCCATATTTAACAAGGCACCCAATTTTTCTATCTTAGAACTTATGTGACCAACGCCAACTGCGCAGTGATGTGCAGGGCCGTGACTGTTCCAATTATTTACAAATTGACGGGCACCGATCTTGAACTTGTAACGACTGTTGGTATTACCAATTTGTAATATTGGGCCGGGAACAGACTCGGCTTCGGCAACGAGTAACATAAGCTTACCGTTTGCTTTTTCAACAACACTTAGCAGCGTAACTGGCCCATTCTTTACGCTCATTTCAACCGATACACCTTTACCAACTTTACCATGATAAACACCTAATGGACGCACTTTTGTTTTGCCTTCAGCAATGGCAATATGACCTGGCCCATCGTGGCCCATTAGCACAACATCATCTTTAAAATCCATTGCATAATACTCGGTGAAAGAACCGCCAACACCAAATGTGTCCATGATTTTCATGGCTTGTGCATTCTTGATTTCATACTCGCCGGCAACAGGAATTCCATTGGCGGTGAGCAACGAATTGCCAAGAATGATACTGGCAATGGCCTCTTCGTTTTCGGCATTGCCTGTGCCTTTATAATAGTACGCCATAGAGCCTAGCTTATGTATAGCAACGAGTTTATCTAAAGCAACAGAAGTAATGGCAGCCTTCTCCAACTCTTCAACAGGGCAGTCTTCCTGAACATCAAAAGTTTCCTGAAACAAATGCAACCTGTCTGTTATTTCCTTATCAGTTACTTGTTTGCGAAGGCTTGCAAGCTCTTCCACTTCGAGCAACTCAATGTGGCCACCAAAGTGAGAATATTGTTGTGTGAGGTCTGTATAAATATCGAGCATGCCGCTATAATAATGACCCATGCAACCAAGACGATTATATAACATAGTGTTAGCAACCTTTGCTGCTTCCACCCATTCGGTTATTTCGTTCCAACATTCTTCATCGTTATTGAGTATGCCTGTTATCTGGTGAAACTTTATTCCAACTCGATTAAAGACATTGGCAATTTCAGGAACAGGACATGGGGAGCAATATGCTAACCATTCGCCTGTCATCTTAGTGCGGTCTGTCATTGCATTGAAAGAAGCATAATCAATACTTTCTTCAGGGGCAAGATTTAAAATGATGACAGGAACTTTTGCACGTTGTACAACCGGCAAAACTGTTGATGAGAGTGCATAGGTTGTAACGTATAAAAAAATAAGGTCAACATCTTGTTGCTTAAACATACGACCAGTATCAAAAGCCTTATCAGCATTATCAACCAAACCTGCATTGATAATGTTTGGATGAATTGCAGCAAGCTTATTTTCTACTTGTGATAGATATCCAGTTAACCTTTGTTCTAAACCTTCAAACTGTGTCCAATACGTGTCGAGGCCAATACCAAACAAACCAATCTTTAAGTTTGAATTCGTTTGATTGGCTGTATTATCATTAGTTATAGCAAGCTTGTTTTGTATGTTCATTCTGAGATTTTAATTAACGCTAAAGTTATAATCGCCTGAACCAACTTTTAAAACTGCCTTACCTTTTTCGAAACCTACTAATTTAATGTCTTTGTTGATTGCTGCATTGCCTTCGGTTATCTTATTCTTGTTTGTAGCAGGCAGATAAACCGTTGCAGTTGTATTGGCTGGTATTTGAACATGAAGATTAAACTTGTCGCCATCCTTCTTCCATTTACTTATAATTTTACCATGAACAGAGTGATAAGAACCATTAGCAGAAGTAACATCGCCAACAATTTCAGGCTTAATAACAATGTGTTTATAAGCAATAGAACTATCAGCCTGGTTGATGCCAAGCAGCCCTGTATAGAACCACTCCATCAAGTGCCCGAGCATTAAGTGATTGTTTGAATTAGTTGAAAGTGCTGCCCAACTCTCCGTTAATGCTGTCGCGCCTTTTGCCAATTGGTACCCATAACCCGGCAGATCTGTTCTGCTGTTCATATCATAAATTACGTCAGACCGACCTTCTTCGTGCAATACACAAAGGAGGTAACGATAACCGATATCGCCGGCAGTAAGACCATTGTTACGATTACGAATATCTTTCACTATGTTTTCTACAACTGCATGTTTATATTGAGGCTCTACCAATTTCATATAAACTGCCATTGCATTTGCCGCTTGGCTGCCTGTTGCATATTGCTTTGTTTCTTGGTTGAAGAACGTATCGTTGAATGCTTGCTTTACTTCAGAAGCCAACTTATTATAAGATTCCGCATCATTTTTCTTACCTAATAAAGTTGCAATCTTACTTGCAATGTTAAGGTCGTAATAATAGGTAGCTGTGCCTGTTACACCCAATGGTGTTAGTTGTGACAAACCCGGCGCCTTTGGTCCAAGGTCGTACCAATCGCCAAGTCCCTGCTTAAGTATATGGCCGTTGCTTTTTGTTTTTAAGTAATTGAGGTACCGCTGCATCATCGGATAAGCTTTTACCAACAACTGCTTATCACCGTACCACTGGTATAAATACCACGGCATAATAATGCTGGAGCTACCCCATTCAGGTGAGTCTCTAAACATATCTCCACCCCACTCAAACTTTACATATTCGGGAGAGATTTCAGGTATAAGCCCTTCGCTTGTTTGAGAGTATTCCATATCATCGACAGCTTTTCTGTACAACTGCGTTATATCGTAATTATATTGAAGAGAATTACCCATTAAGTGAACCTGCTCCAACCAGCCTAATTTTTCGCGGTGAGGACAATCGGTTAAAACACTTACTAAATTACTTTTTACTGCCCAGTCAATTAAAGTATTGGTGCGATTAAAAAGGTTGTTAGAACTTGTAAATTGGCCTACCCGTGGTGCTGCATTACGAACATGTAATCCTTTTATTTCGGTTAAAACTGCTAAGTTTTGAGGGTTGCTTTCACCTTGAGGTACTGCACCAATTACTTGAAGGTAGCGATAGCCATAGTATGTAAAACGTGGTTGCCAACTCTCTACACCGTCGCCTTTTAAAACATATTGCAAGTAATAAGAGCTACCGGTGGGTCCCTGGGCAACAGTTCCATCTGCTCTTAACAGCTCACCTGGGTATATTCTTACTGTATCTCCCTTTCTGCCTTGAACTTTTATTGCAGGAATACCTGAAGCATTTTGGCCAAGGTCTAAAATATATATGTTCGCCTTTGGCTGCGTTATCTTTTTTGGGGTAAAAGTTTCCATCACTCTTAAAGGTTCAGCCATTTGAGCATTCAATATTGGCGGACCATCAACTAATATTACTGGCCGCCAATTCTCCTCATTAAAGTTTGGAGTATCCCATCCCTTTTGCTCAAGGTTTGCATCATAATCTTCACCGCCATAAATGCTGGAGAAAGTGATAGGGCTGGCACTTGTCTTCCAGGAAGCATCAGTTACAAAATCTTCTTTTGTTCCATCTGTATATTCTATTGCAAGACGGGCAATCATTTTAGGATGACCGAAAGCTGTTTTTGTTTTACGGTAACGGCTTTTAAGGGGAGGGATAAAATAGAAACCATTACCAAGCATTACTCCAATGGCATTGGCTCCTTGCTGCAGTTGATTAGTCAAATCAAATAGAACATACAGGGCTTGTTTATCATACTTTGTCCAGCCTGCATCTAAGAAATGGTCTTCAACTTTCTTACCGTTCAAGCTCATTTCGAAATGGCCAAGGCCTGTCATAAACATCGTAGCATTCTTAACCGGCTTCTTAATAGTTACATTCTTACGTAGCAAAGGCAACGTGTTATTTTCAAAGTACCTATCCTTCTTACCGTCAACAGGAAGAATGGCAATATTAGTATCAGCTATCTTATCGTACGCAATCCACTTCGCTCCTTTCCAATCAGCTTTTGTAAATAAACCCATTTGCCAACTTGCTCCTTTACTCCAAACCGACACATTGTTCTTGTTATCCCAAACCATTACCTTCCAGTAATATTTCTTAGTAGGCTCTAACTTTTTACCTGCATAAAATACTTGTATAGATTGTCCTGAACTTACTTTCTTCGAATCCCAAACATTACCAGTATTACTTTTAAGCCATGCAGGGTTATCAGCAACCAAAACACGATAAGCTGTTTGCATTATATTCCGCTGTTTCGAATTCAACTCCCAGCTTAATGCCGGTTTCGCCGCTTCAACACCTAAAGGGTTTATTTTGTACTCGCACTTAAGGTTTAACACTCCAATACTTTGAGAGAAAACTGAAAGCGTTATAAAAGCAAGAAAAGCAATGAAAAATATTCTAAGCATAATGGCAAGATTATAGAGGAAAGGAAATAAAGTTAGTAGTTGAATTAGGTTCGAACATAACTATATAAGAAAACTTTGTGCAAACGAAAAATGAAAGTTCATAAGGTAATGATTTTGTATTAGCAATTGTTATAATGCCAAAAGATTGGTTGAGTAATCATATTAAGGCTTACCTATTAACTGATGAAGGTAGAGTAGCAGACGGGTATAAGTAATGTCAACATTTACTAATCTGATGGAACATTTTACTATTCACACTTTAGATTATACTTTTCTTTCTACATTCAAACAGTAAAAGTTCGACCCACTTTTAATCACAACTATTATTCTTTATTGCTGCCATGAAATTATATTTAGCACTTCTATCTATCCTCGTTTTCCTGCTTATCCCGTTTATTCATTTTGCACAACCTAAACTACCCTCGCTGTTTACTGATAACATGGTATTGCAGCAGCAAACAGATGTAGCATTTTGGGGTTGGGCAAATGCAGGAAGCAAAATCAGAGTAACCACTTCATGGAATAAAAAAAGCTACACTGCGACAACCAATGCTGAGGGTAAATGGAAATTAAAAGTACAAACCCCTCAATCAGGTGGCCCATACGAAGTAACCATAACTGATGGCAAGCCAATAACATTAGTTAATGTACTAATTGGCGAAGTCTGGTTGTTAGGCGGACAGTCAAACATGGAAATGCCAATGAAAGGTTTTAAAAATCAACCAATCCTTGGTTCTAATGATGCTATCCTACATTCAAAAAATAAGAACATTCGCCTTTACACTGTTCCCCGTTCTTCGGTTATAGAAGTGCAGGAAAACAGCAAGCCATCTGAATGGAAGGAAGCTTCTCCTGAAGCCGTTAGCAACTTCAGCGCTACCGGTTATTACTTTGGAAAGCTATTGAATGAAATGCTTGACGTTCCGGTCGGCTTAATCAATTGCAGCTATAGTGGTTCGTATGCCGAAGCATGGATGACACCCGAATCACTGAAAGAGTTTGGTGTAAAAATTCCGGTTAAAGGAGATACGATAAAAGCTGTAAGCCGCACTCCTACAACATTGTATAATGGTATGTTGCATCCCATTATTGGTTATGGTATTAAAGGTGCTTTATGGTACCAGGGCGAATCGAACTATGATGACCCCGACAAGTATGAAAAGCTTTTTCCAACAATGGTGAAGCAATGGCGCAATGAATGGGGCATAGGTGACTATCCTTTTTATTACGCCCAGATAGCTCCATACAACTATGCACAATTGCCTCCTTATAACACTGGTGGAAAATATAACTCTGCATATTTAAGAGGCGCTCAAAGAAAATCAGAGAAGGTGATACCTAATACAGCAATGGCTGTGTTAATGGATATAGGTGAAGAAAAGATGATACATCCATCAAACAAAGAAGCTGGTGGAAAACGCCTTGCCCTACTTGCCCTTGCTAAAACTTATGGATTGAAAGGCTTTGGCTATGCAAGTCCTGCTTATGATTCGTTTACTGTTGCCGGAAGCATTGCTACGGTTCGATTTCAAAACACGCCTAATGGTTTAACATCTTTTGGTAAAGAGCTATCGCAATTTGAAGTTGCCGGAGCAAATAAAGTTTTCTTTCCTGCAAAGGCTTGGATAAACGGAAGCAATGTATCAGTTTCTGCACCAGAGGTGAAGGAACCAGTTGCGGTAAGATATGCTTTCAAAGATTTTGTGGTAGGGGAATTGTTTAGTACGGAAGGATTGCCTGTGTCGAGTTTTAGAACGGATAGTTGGTGAAGAGAGTTATGAGTTATTAATGATGAGTTATGAGTGAAGCAACTTTTTGATTTTTGACTTCTTTTTGTAGTCATCATTCCTACTTTACTCATCATCGTTGCGTCGCACTCTTGTACCGTTTGTTCTTTACTTAGCAATCATACTATGTCATCCTGAGCTTGTCGAAGGATTGTTCAGCATGGATTCTAATGGTTAGCAGGGCTTCGACAAGCTCAGCCTGACAACAGAATAGCTCGTCATTGCGAGGAGGAACGACGAAGCAATCTGATGAATGAATAACAACAGGTTTATAATTAGGAGGGCAGATTGCTTCGTTCCTCGCAATGACGAGTAGAAATAATACAGTTGAACGGAGCGTCGCAAGCAAAGTTCAATTGAAATACAAATGATGGCTAACGAATAAATAATTACTTAAAGCTCTATATGAAAAAAATAATTCGATTGCTGTTAGTGAGCAGTGCATTTTATTCAAGCCAAAGCATTGCGCAGAGTAAGGGGTTGGTGAATACTTCGAATAGTTCGCATGCTAAATTAAGCAGCGTGAATATGACTGATGTGGAATGGACAAAGGGTTTTTGGGCCGAACGTTTTGCGGTGTGCAGGGATAGTATGGTTCCAAATATGTGGAACGTATATAATGATGCAAATCTCAGCCATGCGTTTAAGAATTTTGAGATTGCTGCAGGATTAGATACGGGTTCGCATAAAGGCCCATCGTTTCATGATGGTGACTTTTATAAGACGTTGGAAGCAGTTGCAAGCATGTATGCAACAACAAAAGATAAGCGACTTGATGAACAAATGGATAAGGTAATTGCAGTGATTGCAAAGGCTCAAAGAGCCGATGGTTACATTTATACAAAGGCCGCAATAGACCAGCAAAAGACAGGCGAGAAAAAACAGTTTGAAGACAGGTTAAGCTTTGAGGCATATAATATTGGTCACTTAATGACAGCTGCTTGTGTTCATTATAGAGCAACAGGAAAAACAACTTTGTTAGATGTTGCTAAGAAGGCTACCGATTACCTGTACAACTTTTATCAAAGAGCATCACCTGAGATAGCTCGTAATGCTATTTGTCCTTCGCACTACATGGGTATCATTGAAATGTATCGTACAACAAAAGACCCTCGTTATGTCGAGCTTGCAAAGAAGTTGATTGACATAAGAGGTGTATCAACAGGTAGCGATGATAACTCTGACAGGTATAAGTTTAAGGATATGAAAGAGGTGCAAGGACATGCAGTGAGGGCAACTTACCTGTTTGCAGGCTCAGCAGATTTATATGCAGAAACAGGAGATAAAACTTTATTGAACACGTTGAATACAATGTGGGATGATGTTGTGAATCATAAGATGTATATAACAGGCGGTTGTGGTGCTTTGCATGATGGTGTATCAAATGATGGCACTTCATTCAACCCTAACGATGTTGAGAAATTACACCAGTCGTTTGGAAGGAAGTATCAACTTCCTAACCTAACTGCTCATAATGAAACGTGTGCTAACATTGGTAATGTTCTTTGGAATTGGCGAATGCTACAATTAACAGGAGATGCAAAGTATGCGGATGTGATGGAGCTTGCTTTATATAATAGTGTTTTAAGTGGTATTAGCCTAAGTGGTAAGAAGTTTTTTTATACAAACCCGTTGGCTTACTCGGAAGACTTGCCTTACAAGCAACGCTGGACAAAAGAATCGTATGCAAGTTTAGACAAACAGCAATGGCCGGATTATGGCGTGAAAATGGGATGGTCAAGAGACAGGCTTGACTATATCGGATTATCTAATTGTTGCCCGCCAAATGCAGTACGTACCATTGCACAGGTGAGTAATTACGCTTATAGTGTTTCTGATAAAGGTTTGTGGTTTAACCTGTATGGAGCTAACAATCTTTCCACTACGCTTAAAGATGGCTCTGCCATAAAGCTTACCCAGGAAACAAACTATCCGTGGGATGGAAACATTAAAATAAGGTTAGAGCAAGCAGCAAACGATGCATCTTTTTTTTTACGGGTTCCAGAATGGGCGGATGGAGCTACAATATTAGTGAACGGAAAGCCATATTCAACAAAGGCTGTTGCAGGAAGGTATGCTGAAGTAAAAAAGAAATGGGCTACAGGTGATGTGGTGGAATTAATACTTCCAATGGAAACGAAGCTGATGGAGGCTAACCCATTAGTTGAAGAAACACGTAACCAGGTAGCAGTTAAGCGTGGACCTGTTGTTTATTGCTTAGAGTCTGTTGACATTCCTAAAGGTGAAAATGTGTTTGAAGTTGCTTTGCCTGCTAATGCAACTTTCGCTACTAAAATGCTTACAATTGATAATAGTAAAGTATTGATGCTGGAAGGAAAAGGTAATTTGATTGATGGTAATTGGAAGAATAAGCTATATAAAGAAGTATCAACTAATGTTGCTAAACCAGTTAATGTTCGTTTAGTTCCTTACTATGCCTGGGCTAACAGAGGGAAGACGGAGATGAGTGTTTGGTTGCCTTTGAGCAGATAGTTCTTCTTATAAATAACAAACGTCATTGAGAGGAGGAACGACGAAGCAATCTGCTTTACAAATAGTAACAGCTTATTAATTCAAGAGCAGATTGCTTCGTTCCTCGCAATGACGGTTTAAAACTTTATCCTCCTAACTGTATTGCTAATTCCTTCCTTCGAGCCTTTATACGGCATTAAATAAAAACTATAAGAATAATTCTTAGCAGGAATTTGATATTTCTCTAAAGGAGCAGCAACATCGCTCCAACTATCATTTCCTCCTACACCCATTTGAATAAGGTCAATGTTCAAGGTTATATAACCAGCATCAACAAGTTTGTTAGTATGCTTTGCATTTTCAAGGTTTTCTTCTGTATAAGGCCATGTACTCATGCTTAACAAGCTATCTGCTACTACCAATAGACCTTCGTTGGCTTTGTTTGATAAATACATCCACCTTACATCTGTACGATTTCCGTTTTCCTGTGGCACCGCATACGGCTCCATGAAATCAAAAATGTTTTGAGAATAGATGCCAGCATCAAAACCGTAGTTGCGATCAATATAGTTTTCCAACAGTCCTTTTCCATACCAGCTTATGTTCTCGTATTCTCTTGCTATTCCTCCCTGCATGCCTACTTTAGGAATGTTGGGTAAACCAGGTTTGACATCTAAAGCATAATCGACTTTAATTGTACCGTCTCCAGCTATAAAATAACTAACCTTTACTGACGCGCTATCATTGATCAAACTATAATAGCTTGATACAAAAAGTCCTGAACCACTCCTACCATCATATTTACCAATTGAAGTATTTACAAACTTTAAATTCGGTTCGTACCATTGCCTTAGCTTACGGTGAGGCTTCCAACCACGTCGATCATTATCGGTAAGAGGACGTTTAAAATGAGGAAGTAGAGGCGCAAAAATCTGTTCTTTGCCGTTCCATATATATGAGCTTAATGCTCCGTTTGATTTGCTAAAAGTTAGTTGGAAATTTTTCCCTGTAAATACATGGTCGCCGTCAACAAATTTCATTGAAACTGATGGAAAAGCTTTACGGAGAACCGATTTATCAGCCAGCCCTGTTAATACAAACTGATTTGATGCAACTTCAAATCCTTTCTCTGCCCACGCTTCGTTTTGGGCTAAACTAAAATGAATATCTGCTAAATACTCTGCCCCCCGCCCTAAAGGGAGCTTAGGGAGATAAGAAGCAATACTGATTATAGTATCTCTTCCTGCGGCAAGGCTTATTCGTGGTAATGTTTTGTTTGCAACCACTTTCCCATCTTCTCTAACAATCAGGTTTACTGCATAATCTCCTAATGATTTAACTGCATGCCTGTTTGTTATTT
>JAQBNN010000032.1 GCA_028288505.1 Segetibacter sp.
CTCTTGCACTCGCAATCTCATATACACTTACAACAGGGTTTACGGTAGGAAGAGCGGCACCTTGTACCTGCTGGCGAATAATCATTTGCTCTTCAGCTTTGCCCGGGTAGCCTACTACTACTTTAAGCATAAACCGGTCTACCTGTGCCTCTGGTAATGCATAAGTACCTTCCTGCTCCAGTGGATTTTGCGTAGCCAGAACAAGAAAAGGTTCTTCAAGCTTAAATGTTTCGTCACCGATAGTTACCTGCCTTTCCTGCATGGCTTCAAGCAAGGCACTTTGCACTTTTGCAGGAGCACGGTTTATCTCATCCGCTAAAATAAAGTTGGCGAAGATTGGACCTTTACGAATAAAGAACTCGTTGCGTTGCTGGTTATAAATAGTTGTACCGATAACGTCGGCAGGAAGCAAATCGGGGGTAAACTGGATACGGCTAAACTTCGCCTGTATTGCCTGGGCCAAAGATTTAATAGTTAAAGTTTTTGCAAGACCGGGAACACCTTCTAACAAGACGTGGCCGTTACTTAATAAGCCAATCATAAGCCGGTCCACCATATATAATTGTCCAACTACCACTTTCGACAATTCTCTTCTTAACCTCTCAACAAATCCTGCTGCCGATCCAATTTTGTCATTTAATAACCTGATATCCTCCGCCGTTTGCATAATTCTATTTTGAGTAATGAAAATATAACTAAGGCCATGATTACTCACGGCCTTTAAAAAAATTTTATAAAATTACTGATTAGTTTGTTGCTTTTTGCGCTTTAAACCGTTGATCATCATTAATTACTTTTTGCCAGTACCTCCTTGCAACAAGAAGCATTCCAAAACTTTCACCGTGCTCTTTATCTAAATGCTTGTGGTGCATTTTATGTGCCCACCTAACAACTCTTACATATTTGTTATTGCTACGGCTTAATATCTTAAATCGCTGGTGAATTATAATATCATGAACTATAAAATAAGCTAAACCATACAAAGCTATACCAGCACCAATGCAAACCATATAATAGTTAGGCTTTGTAGTTCCAAACAATATTAGTAGCATACTGGGTATAGCAAAAATTAAAAAGAAGGCGTCATTTTTTTCGAAAAAACCGGGTTCTTTTACATGGTGATCTTTGTGCAGGTACCACAGCCAGTTATGCATTACGTATTTGTGCGTTAGCCACGCTACACCTTCCATTGCAACAAAGGTTGCCAAAACTATCAGAAAATAAATTACCCAACTCATAAAAAGGATCTTAAGATGCTAAAAAATAAGATTTGAATAATTAACAAATGTACCGCGAAATGGTTGCTGGTATTTACTCTTAACTTTCTCATAAAATACAAAAGAGCAGCACTAATTACAAACCACGTAACATAATTATAAAAGTGCGCTCCCTTATTATCTGTCCACTGCCAGTAACCTAGTTCGGTAGCAACTGGCTCCATTATAAAATCAAAAAAAGTAGCAAGAAGTGCACCATCAACAACAAAAGAAGCAAGCTGCAATTGAGGAGACAGGCCTCCGGGAACGTCGATTTTACTTTCCAGACGATGCTGAAGTTTACCCATGAACACTCCCGAGCAGTAAACAATGATGAACCAATTAATACCAAGGATTAAAGGAACGCCAAAAAGCGATGGCCCAAGATTGTTGCCGTAAATGTAGTCACCAAATAATAGGTTGGTATGAACACCTAAAACCTCTGCCGAAAAGCCAATAGCAAATGCAAGGAGAATAAAAAGAAAAAAAGATTTTTCCTTTTTGGGAGCTGTCCATATTAACAGGCCGAACATAACAAGGAGATTGAGTGGCGTAAACTTGACAAACTCCTTTGCTTTTGATGATAGCATACCAATACAACCAGCCGCGTGCAAGACAAATGCAATTGCTATAGCTATATTATTTTTATCAATCTTTATTTTCATTTCTACAATGGGATTTTTCAGGAGAGGCGGCCATAAATGAAATGGAAACTTAAGATGATCACTGACGTGTAGATAAAGTGATTGCGACGCAACGATGATGCCATGGAAACCGGAGCTGGTATTATAAGGGTAATTGAAAATGTCTTAATGATGCTGCAATAATTTCTTGCTGTCCTGTTTAATAAGTTCGCATGCAATCTTTGCACTTTTAAGACAAAGGGGAATGCCGCCACCAGGGTGTACGGTACCGCCAACAAAATACAGTCCATTAATGGCTGAACTAAAATTTGGATGGCGACGAAAAGCAGCCATACGCGAATTGCTGCTTGCACCATACAAAGAACCCATAAACGACCCTGTTTCCGCTTCGATCTTTAACGGGTCCAAAGACTCCTCAACCTCAATCAAATCTTCGAGATTGACCTGTAGCATCTTGTTGAGTTTATTAATAATGGTCTGCCTTGAATATTGCTTTAGTTGATTCCAGTTTTGTCCATAGTTCGCTGGGGCATTTACCATAACAAACCAGTTTTCTTTTCCTGCCGGGGCGTGGGAAGCATCTAACTTAGAAGTAACATTTATATAAACTGTAGGGTCGTTGCTGCAGATCTTCCTGGTAAAAATCGAGTCGAATTCTTCCTTGTAATTTTGGCTGAAAAAAACGTTGTGCAAATCGAGTTCGGGGAAGCTTTTATTGATGCCCCAATAAAAGATTACTGCACTACTACTTCTCTCACGCTTTAAAATTTTTGATGCCCTGATTGGGTCGTTCAACAAGCTTTTATAGGTGTGGTAAACATCTGTATTCGTCACCACAATGTTTGCATACACGTTTTCATTATTTACTACAATGCCTTTTACTTTTCCTTCGCTTCGGATTATCCTTTGTACTGTACAATCAAAATTAAAACGAACACCGAGCTTAAGAGCTAGCTTGTATAAAGCGTCTGCAATATTGATCATGCCACCCGATGGATAATAAACTCCCTCGTTTATTTCAAGATGAGAAATGATGCTTAGCATACCCGGAGCGTTGTAAGGATTGCTGCCATTGTATGTAGCAAAGCGATCGAATAGCTGGACGGTATTGGGCTTAGAAAAATGTTTGCTGTTTAATTTGTGCAGGGAACTAAAAACATATTTGAAACGTGTAGCAGCAAATGCTTTTAAAACCGGGGAGTTGAATAAGGTAGAAGATTTGTGCAGGCTATGATCAAGAAAAACATTACCTATTTTATGGTAAATATTACGCGACTGATTTAAATAACTTTCAACCTTGCCGGCATCTTCACCAACCACTTTTTGTAACTCTTGAGCAAATGCGCTTGCATTTGTGTAAGCTTTTATTATTGAACCATCTTCATAAAAATATTTACAAGTGACAGGAAGCTTCTGATAAGAAAAGTATTCTTCTATCGGTTCGTTTGCCAGGGTAAAAAGTTCTTCAACATTTATTGGTTGCGTAAAAAGACTGGGGCCTTTATCGAAGTGGTAGCCGTCTACATTCAACTCGGCTATTTTACCGCCCGGGTGATTATTTTTTTCGAAAACAGTAACATGAAAATCTTGAAGCGAGAGCCGAATTGCAGTAGCTAAACCTGCAATGCCTGCACCTATAATAACTGCATTAGCATGCGAACTCATTGTGTTAGTGATTTTGCTGAAAGTACAAATCTTATAGCAATGTGCTTGCGTACTTTTCTTGTTTTTGCCACCAGTCATGCACCTTTGGAAATGCAATATGAAACCAGGCAGTGTACTTGTTGGAATGGTTGATAAGCGTTTCTCGAATCTCTTCCATCGATTTATAACAGTAGTCCTTTACCTCATCAGGGTTAGGTTTAATCTTACCATGAAAGTCACCTACAAAAACATGATCAAACTCATGCTCTGTTAAGCCATTATCGAAAGGAGCCTGGTAAATAAAATCAAATACTTTGTGGATGGGTGTGGTGAAGCCTAATTCTTCATACATCCGGCGAACTGCTGCTGCTGTTGTTTCTTCCGCTGGCCTTGGGTGGCTGCAGCAGGCATTGGTCCATAAACCTCCGCTGTGGTATTTTGATGTTGCCCTTTGCTGTAGCAACATCTCACCTTTTTCATTAAAAATAAAAACACTGAAGGCCCTGTGCAATACGGCTTTATAATGGGCCTCCATTTTCTCCATTGTCCCCACCTGCTCATCCTGCTCATTCACTAAAATCACCTGTTCCATCCCGTAAAAATAAGGGAAACCTAAAGGATATTTAAATGCCTTCTTACGCCAGCTTTAGCTACAATAAACACTTTTCCGTAATTAGGTATTCTAACCCTTTCTTCCATAATACGTTTTGCCTGCAGGCTCTTAATTTTTTTAAACAGGCTTAAATAATATTTATAAGCTACGTACACGCCAAACCTCGCTTTCAAGGGAAGCTTAACAATGCCTGCATATGCGTAGTCAAAGTCTTTTTGAATGTCGGTCTCGATGCCCTGTTTTTCTAATTCACTAAAATTCCTGAAGTCGCATTCGGGGAAGTACATCCTGTCCAGCCCCTGGAAATCTGCTTTCAAGTCTCTTAAAAAGTTTACTTTCTGAAAAGCCGCTCCCAGGCTTTGTGCGTATGGTTTTAACTGATCAAACTGCCTGCTGTTGCCTTCACAAAAAATATAGAGACACATTAACCCTACCACCTCGGCGCTGCCATAAATGTACTCATGGTATTCTTTCTTATCGTATTTCGATTGGCTTAAATCAAGCTCCATACTACGAAAGAATGCTTCTATCAATTCTCTTTCAATACTGAATTTATTTACCGTCATCTGGAAGCTGTGCAGTATTGGGTTCAGACTTATTTTCCTATCAATAGCGTCGAATGTTTGCTGTTTAAATTCGGCCAGCAACACTGCTTTATTATGGTCATGAAAAGTATCTACAATTTCATCTGCAAAACGTACAACCCCGTAAATATTACAGATTGGCTCACGCAGATCCTTATGTAATAACTTGATGGCCGAATAGAAAGAAGTACTGTACTTCTGCGTTGTTATTTTGCTGCACCCCTGGCTTACCTCGTGAAATAAGTTGATCATTGCCATTTATTTTGGAGACGAAAACTCTTTATACTTTTATAAAATACAATTGTTTTGGTACCGGCACAAGAACTTTGTTTTAGCATCGTTGCGTCGCATTCCGTTCATCTTTTGTGCTACTATTAAGCCTGCTTATGTTATGCTCTAACTTCCTTCTGTCTTTACCATTACCTCTTTGCCTGCTCCTAAATAAACTAACTGTACAAGTGAGTGACACAACGATGTTTAATTGAAATAAAGGCGCTGGTCAAAAGATGTTTTCCTACTCTTTCAATTAACCTCTTTTACTTTTCCAAACCTTTTAGCTACTTCCTTTGCCACAATTTCACCACTGATAAGGCTTGGTGGAACACCGGGTCCCGGCACCGTTAACTGACCTGTGTAATACAGATTTTTAACCTTCTTGCTTTTAATTGACGGCTTTAAAATGGCAGTCTGTAAAAGCGTATTTGCAAGTCCGTAAGCGTTGCCTTTAAACGAGTTGTATTCGCTAACAAAATCACTACCGGCGAAAGTTCTTTTATAAACTATATGATCCTTGATCTTCTCTCCTGTCAACGCCTCCATTCTAGTAACTATCTTTTGAAAATACGCTTCTCTCAACTCTTCACTATCATCCTTTAAACCAGGTGCCACCGGTACCAGGAAAAATAAATTTTCGCATCCCTCAGGTGCTAAAGAAGTATCTGTAACTGAAGTAGCACTTACATAAAACAAAGGATCTGAGGGCCACTTTTTAGTCTTGTAAATTTCTTCGCCATGCAGTAAAAAAGGTGAATCAAAGAACAAGGAATGATGCAAAACATCGTGCAACTTTTTATTTAGGCCAATGTAATACAAGAGACACGAAGGAGCCATCTCCCTACTCTCCCAATACTTCTGGTTATACGATTGATATTGCTTGTCCAGCAATTTAGTTTCTATAAAATGATAGTCTGCTGCTCCAACTACAACGTCTGCTTGAAATGTTCCTTTATCTGTTATTACCTCTTCAGCGGTTCCATCGTTTACAATAATCTTTATAACCTTTTGGTTGAACTGGAACGTCACTCCAAGCTGCAGTGCTAGTTTGTACATTCCATCAACCACGCTGTACATTCCTCCTTCCGGAAACCAGGTGCCGCCTTTAATATCGGCATAGTTCATCAAGCTATACAATGCCGGGGTATCCTCAGGTAAGGCGCCTAAAAACAATACCGGAAATTCCATCAACTCCTGCAGTTTTTTGCTCTTGAAATATTTTGCAATATGTTTTTTCATGGGGCTAAATACATCAAGCTTAAACAAGCCTTTCATTAGCTCAGCGTCAATAAATTCAACAGCAGACAAGCCTGGTTTAAAAACTAACTTCTTCATTCCAACGTCGTACTTAAACTTTGCCTCGGCTAAAAAAAGATCCAGTTGATTTCCACTCCCTTTTTCAATTGATTCAAACAACGCCTTCAACGCTTTGTAGCCAGCCGGAATATTAACAGGTCCATCAGACCAATAAACCCGATACGAGGGGTCTAATCGCTTTAGCTTATAATAGTCCTCTACCCTCTTATTAAACAATTGAAAGAATCTTTCAAAAACATCCGGCATCCAGTACCAACTCGGGCCCATATCAAAAGTGAAACCTTCTGCTTCAAACTTTCGGGCTCTTCCGCCGGGGAGTGCATGTTGCTCAACTACTGTAACATTAAAGCCTTCCTTTGCTAAACAACAAGCTGCAGATAAACCAGCAAACCCACTACCAATAACAATAATTTTTTTTGAAGGCATCAAATTAAAAATAAACTAAATTAGTAACGATCCACCTGTGCTTTCAAAATTTTTCTTGCAAAGTGAATCCTGCTCTTAATTGTACCTAAAGGTTCTTTTAGCATGTTGGAGATTTCGTTGTATTTAAAACCATCGAAGTACAGCATGAATGGACTCCTGAAAACTTCGGGCAGTTCGTATACCGCTTGTTGAATTTCTTTTACCCTTAACGAGGTTTCAGCTGAATTTGCAATAGCGGTCTGGTTGTTATCAAGCAGAAAGTCGTTAGTACTGTTATCCAACACGGTGCTCTGCCTGCTTTGCTTGCGGTAGTTATTAATAAAAATATTCCGCATAATCGTATACAGCCAGGCCTTAATATTCGTACCTACATTATATTTCTCTTTATTGGCTAGCGCCCTGTATAATGTTTCCTGGAAAAGATCCCGTGCGGCCTCATTATCTCTCGTTAGGGTTATTGCAAAAGGCCGCAAACTGTCTGCATTTGACAACAATAACTGGTTAAATTCTATGATTGACATTTATCACCTGTTTAATCTACTATTACACAAAGTTAAACATACTTACAGGACTGCGAAAAATTTTGTTTACATTTTTAACTAAAAGTTTAAACAAAAGGCTCAGCTATCCTTTATATCCCCGAGCAAATTGCTTTAGCCGAAACAAAAGAATCATACGGGTAAACATGCAGGCACAACTGTGGCCCTGTGTGCATATAGTTTACATTATATATTAACGAAATTTAGGCGATTATAGATTTTCTATAAATTCAATTAATGCCGAGAGGGACTTTTTAAACCTAACATTAGGAGGAATTGTTTTTTTGTAATCGAGAGTTAGTGGACCTGACAGCAGAACTGGTACGTGGGGAACATGCTTATGCAGGTTGTGAAGGTATCGCTCGAGATTAAAATTGTGGCTGATAGACGTTAGATGAGCATGAATATAATCTGGAGTCTTGAGGTTAGCAATGGCCGAAAGATCGTTTAAAGGAACGTTAGCACCAATATACAACACCTTTATCCCGTGGCTTTTCAACAGGTAGTACATAAACAAAAGCCCCAGCTCATGGTACTCTCCTTCAGGAAGAAACAATAGGAAGTTCGTTTTTGGGTTTACTGGTGCAGGTAATTTATCGATCGCTACCGATAATTTTTGCCTTATAATATTTGACACTAAATGTTCCTGCGCAGGATTAATATGTTCCGTCAACCATAGGAAACCAACCTTTTCAAGAAACGGAAAAATTACTTTTTTTATGGTCTTCTCAATGCCACTATCAGTTATATAGGTTGTAAGTGATTCTTCAAAAGCATCCACCTTAAATTCAATCATCAACTCAATCAGCTCGTTCACTATGCGCTCCAATTGAGCATCGGCATGGCTTAAAGAAAGAATTTTATTCTTCACCTCTTCCGGCTCCATCCGGTTAATATGTGATATTTTAAAACCGTACTTATTTAGTAGTGCAATATTGAGTATCGTCTTAAGCTCGGTATTCGAATAATAGCGAATATTAGTGTCCGACCGGCTAGGCTTCAAAAAGTTATAACGTTGCTCCCAAATGCGAATCGTATGAGCCTTAATACCAGATAGGTTTTCTACATCTTTAATGGTAAATGCGTTCATGCAATATCAACAATGAGTTTGTAAAAAAGTTCAAACAAAAAGTTAGGTCAATATTTCTATTAACGCAAGTATGAGTTTTTGTAGCAAGCAGTCAATTTTCCTTCAGCTTCTCTTGCGTCGCACTCTTGTACAAGTTGTAATTCTACTTAGCCAGTGAAAAGATTTCTTATCTACTTCCGTTAGTATATACTGTAAAAAATAAGGACCGGCTAAAAGCCAGTCCTCACTAATATTCAAGAGCTTACTGTTTTAAAAGCTTACCTATTTTCATACATGTGATCATAGTACTTACTGTATGCTCCTGATGTTACATTGTTCAACCATTCCTGGTTGTCAAAAAACCAATCTATTGTTTCACTTAAACCCTGCTCAAAAGTTACAGATGGTTTCCAACCTAGTTCAACATTTATCTTAGTCGCATCAATAGCATAACGCCTGTCGTGGCCAGGTCGGTCTTTTACATAAGTGATCAAAGCATCGCTGGTTCCCGGTTGGTTACCTAGCTTTTCATCCATTTGTTTACAAAGCAACTTCACCAGGTCAATATTTCTCCACTCATTAAATCCACCGATATTGTAAGTCTCGTCCTTTTTTCCTTTGTGAAAAACAAGATCAATTGCTATAGCATGATCCTTTACATACAACCAGTCACGGGTATACAAACCATCGCCGTACACAGGCAGTGGTCTCTTAGTTATTATGTTATTAATAAAAAGGGGAATTAGCTTTTCGGGAAAATGGTAAGGACCATAATTGTTTGAGCAATTGGAAATAACAAAAGGCAAGCCGTACGTTTCACCGTAGGCTCTCACAAAATGATCAGAAGATGCTTTGCTTGCACTATAAGGCGAGTTTGGATGGTATGGTGTGCTTTCAGTAAAGAAACCGGTTGCACCTAAAGCACCGTAAACTTCATCAGTTGATACATGGTAGAAAAGATGGTTCTCTAAATCAGCTTTCCAATACTGCTTAGCAGCATTCAATAGGTTAACAGTACCTACAATATTTGTATACACAAAATCCAAAGGAGAATGTATTGACCTGTCAACATGAGATTCAGCTGCAAGATGAACTACATCTGTTATTTGATGTTCATTAAATACTCTTTCTAATTCAGGCACATCTAATATGTTCACTCTTTCAAAAAAGTAATTCGGTGATTGGTCGATATCAGAAAGATTCTCAAGGTTGCCGGCATAGGTTAAAGCATCAAGATTGATGATTTTATAAGCGGGATATTTTGTAACAAATAACCTTACTACATGCGAGCCTATAAAGCCAGCTCCACCGGTAATTAAAATGTTTTTCAACGTACTATTTTTTGTGTTTGTAAAATTAAAATTTCTATAGTGATTATTTATTTAACCAGCATCTGTTGCTTACTCGTCATCGTTGTGTCACTCACTTGTACTTTTAGCTTAGCAGCAGCTTTAGTAATAACGTTATAGTTGCCTATAGTACAAAATGTACAAGAGTGCGACGCAAGAAAAGCTTAATTATTCAATAATGCTCGGTACAAAATCCCCATAACTTATGCATACATTCTTCTAAACGTTATAATAAGATCTATACCATTTTATAAATGCTGCGATCCCATCTTTTATTGATGTATTGGGCTGGTAATTTAAGTTAGCCACAAGATCACTAACCTCAGCATAAGTGGCCGGCACATCACCTGGCTGTAGCGGCAAGAATTTTTTCTTTGCTTCGATACCCAACTCTTCTTCAATAGCTATTATAAAATCAAGCAACGTTACCGGGTTGTTGTTGCCGATATTATAAATCTTATAAGGTGCAGTTGATGTTGACGGATCGCCTTCATTTTCCTTCCAGTTCTTATCTCCTTTTGGAGGGCTATCTACAACTCTTACTACGCCTTCAACTATGTCGTCGACATAAGTAAAATCTCTTACCATGTCGCCGTTATTAAACACTTGTATTTCCTCTCCGGCAAGTATCGCTTTTGTAAAAAGAAACAGTGCCATATCCGGTCTTCCCCATGGACCGTATACGGTAAAAAAACGCAAACCCGTAGTTGGAAGATTAAATAAATGACTATACACGTGAGCCATTAATTCGTTGCTCTTTTTACTGGCTGCGTATAAACTTATAGGATGATCAACGTTTTGCTTGGTGGAAAAAGGAACGGTTTCGTTCATACCATACACGCTTGAACTGCTTGCATACACAAAGTGCTTAACGTTGTTATGCCTGCAGCCTTCAATAATGTTGGTGAAGCCTACTATATTACTATCAACATAAACCTGGGGGTTAGTAATGCTGTAGCGTACACCTGCTTGTGCGGCCAGGCTAACAACAACATCAAACTGCTCTTTTGCAAAAAGACTGCCAATGCATTCTCTATCTTCGAGGCGCAGTTGTATAAAGGAATAATTTTGTTTTGTAGCGCTTTTTACTAAAGTATTGTATTGAACCTGTTCCTTTAAAATTCCATGATTGGCAAGCCTGGTATATTTAAGTTGAGGATCGTAGTAATCGTTGACGCTGTCTAAACCAACCACTTCGTCTCCCCTGTTAATCAAGCGCTCTGCTAAGTGATATCCTATAAAGCCGGCAGTACCGGTAACTAAAATTTTCATAATAGTGTTGTGCTATTTTGCCTTTGCCAGCAGCATTGAATACAATTCGTCTATTAAACGCACTTCTGTATGTTTTGAATATTTCCTTGAGGAAAATTCTTTGCCATTACGTCCCATTGTAGTTCTTAATTCTTTGTCGGCAATTAACGTTGTCAAGTTTTTGGTAAAAGTAGTGATATCATCTTTTTCGACAAGAAAGCCTGAAACTTTATCAACAAAGGTGTCTTTTACTCCTCCTACGTTATAGGCCACTACAGGCCTTGAGCAAAGCTGTGCTTCAATTAAAGAGTTGGGCGTTCCCTCGTTTAGAGAAGTAAGGGCAACAATATCTAACTCATAAATTACTTCGTACACATTAGAGATCCACGAGGTAAAGATAACGGGGGCTTTGTCAACAATAGCAGACGGAAGAGAGTACAAGATCTTCTTTGCTTCAAGATAGGAGATCATTTCATCCTTTAATTGCCCGTCGCCGATAATAAAAAACTTTACTTTTTGGTTTCCATTCTTTAAGATTGACACCGCGATCTTTAGAAAAACCAACGGATCTTTTATGGGAACAAGTCTCCCAATAATTCCAATTGCAACGTCATCGTCTGCTACGTGGTATTTCTTTCTTAAACCTTTTTTATATAAACCATCTTCTGTAGGTGCATAAAGCCCGAGAGGTATTTCAAATACTTTACTTGCCGGAAGAATTTTGAACTTGTTGACTAGTTCCTCCTTTTGGGTAGGACCCAAAGCAATTGTAGCTGTAGTGACACGACCTAGTGCTTTTTCAACCCCAACAATCACACTGCTTAAAAAAGAATTGAAGTAAGAATGAAACAAATGCCCGTGAAAGGTGTGGACCATTATTGCCTTTCCATAAAGCAGACCCGCTAACCTGCCAGTAAATCCAGACTTTGAACCGTGGGTATGAATAATATCAGGCGTAAACTTCTTAATTTTTTTCAGCAACCTGAATACCGTAACTAAGTCTGCAAAAGGATTTATCCTTCTTTTTAGCGAAGGAAGCCTTTGCATATCAAGCCCTGGAAATTGCTCTAATAAAAAAAGGGGCTCCATTTCATCGGGCTCCTTTTCTCCATGAATCACCTGCACTGTATACTTATCCTTCAGGTGGTATAATAAGGGAATGTTATCGGTGGCGTGGCCACCGATAACAAAACGTCCTACAATAAATAATAAACGTGGTTTTCTTTCATTGCTTATGCCCACGTCTTCTCTTTAATTTCCTCGTATACCGACGCGATACCATCTCGTAAAGAAATAGATGCTTTCCAACCTAAATTATTGATTTTTGAAACATCCATCAGTTTACGCGGCGTTCCATCAGGCATTGAAGGATTTGTTTTTATCTCCCCCTGGAAGCCAATAATATCTTTAACCAACTCCGTCAATTCATAAATCGTTATATCCTCACCGGTTCCGATGTTTACGAACTGCTCTTCGCTATAATTAAGCATTAAAAAGTAGCAAGCTTCAGCAAGATCATTAACATGCAGGAACTCTCTTTTGGGAGAGCCGGTACCCCATATCTCTACGAACTCAGCATTCTCTTCTTTTGCAGTAATCATTTTACGGATTAAGGCAGGAAGAACATGGCTACTTTTTAAATCGTAGTTGTCATTAGGACCATACAGGTTGGTAGGCATTGCAGAAATAAAATCACAACCGTATTGTGAACGATAAGACTCGCACAATTTGATACCTGCAATTTTTGCAATGGCGTAAGGTTCATTAGTATATTCCAAATAACCGCTGAGGAGGTATTCCTCCTTTAAAGGTTGCGGTGCCATTTTAGGATAAATACATGACGAGCCGAGGAACAAGAGTTTCTTCACTCCACTTTTGTAAGCTGCGTGAATGATGTTAGTTTCAATCATCAGGTTATCGTACAGGAACTCTGCCCGGTAAACATTGTTCGCGTTTATTCCACCTACTTTGGCTGCAGCTAAAAAAACATAGTCGGGCCTTTCAAATTCGAAAAAAGCATTTACGGCTGCCTGGTTCCTTAGATCTAGTTCAGCAGAAGTTTTAACGACAATGTTTGAATAGCCTTTATTCTCGAGGTTTCTAACCAGAGCACTTCCGACCATTCCCCTATGACCAGCTATATAAATCTTTGAATTACTTTCCATTTTATTCAAATTCATTCCTGATTGCAAACCCACTTTCTTTTAATAATACTTCACGTTTAAACAAGTCAACATCTGATTGAACCATTTCTTCAACCAACTCTTTTAAACCATATTCAGGTTCCCAACCTAGTATTGTTCTTGCTTTGGTGGCATCACCAATTAACAGGTCTACTTCTGTAGGGCGGAAATACCGTGGATCTACTTTCACTACCACTGTTCCTTCTTTCACCTGGTAATCACCATTACATGCAACAATATACCCCTCTTCACTTTCATTGTCACCTCTAAATCCTACCTCTATGTCTACTTCAGCAAAAGCCATTTTTACAAACTCTCGTATTTCAGTTGTTATGCCTGTAGCAATAACATAATCTGTGGGCTCATCTTGTTGTAAAATACGCCACATCGCATCTACATAGTCCTTTGCATGTCCCCAGTCACGCTTCGAATTAAGGTTACCAAGGTAAAGAATATCTTGAAGGCCTAATGCAATTTTTGCAACCCCACGGGTGATCTTCCTCGTAACAAATGTTTCTCCACGTAAAGGAGACTCGTGATTAAATAATATGCCATTACAAGCAAACATATTGTAAGCCTCCCTGTAATTCACAGTGATCCAATAAGCATACATTTTTGCAACTGCGTATGGAGACCTAGGATAAAAAGGAGTTGTTTCAGATTGCGGAACAGCCTGAACCAGTCCGTACAACTCTGAGGTTGAAGCCTGGTAGATCTTAGTCTTCTTTGTTAAACCAAGTAAACGCACAGCTTCTAGTATTCTTAAGGTTCCAATTCCATCAGCATTGGCCGTGTATTCCGGCGTTTCAAAGCTCACGGCCACATGACTCATTGCTGCAAGATTATAGATCTCGTCAGGCTGCACCTCCTGGATAATCCTAATAAGGTTAGTGCTATCAGTTAAGTCTCCATAATGAAGAATTAAACTGCGATGGGGAATATGTGGATCTTCATACAAATGATCTATACGATCTGTATTAAATAAAGAAGTTCTTCTCTTAATACCATGAACTTCATATCCTTTTTTTAGGAGAAGTTCTGCCAGGTACGCTCCGTCCTGGCCGGTGATGCCTGTTATTAGGGCTCTTTTGCTCATAAAATTATTAAATGATTATAAATAACCTAAACGACGTATAAAAGAATAGGATGTTGCATTTATTGTGATTAAATTAATAAAGCGGCAGCTTTTTCTTCCGGGTGTTCATACAAGTCCTCCAGAAAATACATCATTGTAGAGACCATGTTTTCTTCCATAAAATGCTAGTCAAAACCCTTGGGCTATTTCAGAAATCTATTTCTTACATATTTCAGGGATTGCTTCTGTTATTTCTTTT
>JAQBNN010000033.1 GCA_028288505.1 Segetibacter sp.
CCAGGTTTCCCTGTACTTGTACATAGCAAATGCTTGTTTTGTGAGTATGACTAAAGTGCTGATGTCGTTCCTGTTGATTAGAGTTGTAAAGATATAAGTGAGTGACACAACGATGATGCTATGAAAAACCAGGGCTTGGAAACAAAAACTACTTTAGTGGTTTTACCTGTTTACCAACAATAAGATCTCTTCGAGAAACTTGCGATCGTTGCTTAACCTTGGCACTTTATGCTGCCCCCCTAATTTACCTTTGCTACGGAGCCACTCCTCAAAAACACCTTTATTTAATGCATGTACAACGGGCAATGTAAGTGCAATATCTTTGTGACGTTTTGCCTCGTAATCGCCGTTATAATTTTTAAGGGCACTATCAAGTTCGTAGGTAAATACTTTAAGATCGGCAGGCTTGTTTTCAAACTCAATCAGCCATTCGTGGCCTCCGTTTCCTTCGTCGCTAAAGTAAATTGGGGCGGCAGTATAATCGTTTACAATTGCACCTGTTTTTTCGCAGGCATCAGCAATGGCCCGGTCACTGTTATCAACAATCACCTCTTCGCCAAATGCATTAATGAAATGTTTTATACGCCCTGATACTTTTACCTTAAAAGGATAAGTAGAGCTGAAGTGGATAGTATCGCCAACAAGGTATCGCCACAGACCACCATTGGTGCTAATTACTAGTGCATAATTTTTACCTAATTCTACTTCTTCAAGCGTTAAAGTTTGAGGGTTGTCTTTGCCATATTCTTCCACTGGTAAGAACTCGTAGAATATGCCGTGATTTAAAAACAATAACATGCCCTCTTGTGTAGGATCGTTTTGGGCAGCAAAGAAACCCTCGCTTGCATTATAGATATCGATGTAGTTAATGTGCCTGCTCAGCAGCTTTTGAAACTGTTCTTTGTAGGGAGTAAAAGATACACCACCATGTATATAGAGCTCGAGATTAGGCCATACTTCATTAATGTAGCGCTTCCCTGTCTTCTCTAGTATTCTTTTTATTAAAACTAAAGTCCAGGTAGGAACACCGCTAATGCTAGTAACGTCTTCAACTATTGTTGCATCAGCAATAGCCTCAATTTTCGCCTCCCACTCATCCATAAGAGCAATGGCCAAATCGGGTGTGCGAAGCCAATGGCCGTAGAACGGCGTATTTTGCATTAGAACCGCACTCAGATCACCATACTGGCATTCTTCATTTAACTTGCTAACCTGGTGGCTTCCCCCCATTACCAAACCTTTACCTGTAAGCAGATCGCTCTCGGGGTTAAACTTGTAGTAAAGGGTAAGTACATCCTTTGAGCCCTGGAAGTGCGTTTCTTCAAGGCTCTCCTCGCTTATAGGTATGAACTTGCTTTTATCGCTTGTAGTTCCACTGCTTTTTGCAAACCAGTTTATTGGCGTGTTCCATAAAATGTTTTGTTCGCCCTCCATGGTTCTTTCAATGTATGGCTTCAAATCATCGTACTCGTGTATAGGAATATTTGCCTTAAAATCTTTTATAGTAAATATATTATCGAAACCATATTTTTTCCCAAACTCAGTATACTGGCCATTTGTTACAAGGTCTTGTAATACTTCGCGCTGGGCTTCCATAGGATTCTCAATCCAATGGTCGATTCTCCATTGGCGCAACCTGGCAAGTCGTGAAATAGCTGGACTAAGTAATTTCATTAGTTCATCAATTGCTTCAATATAAAATAATGAAGCGGAATATAAGCGGATTTAATAATCTATTCTTGTTCGTGATGAGACGGGAAAGTTTCTTCTACTGTAAAGCATTATCTCGTCCCATTTCAATTATCCAATCTTTGCGTTTCAATTCAAAATTTGTTCCAAGGTATAATCTTCTTACCTGGGCATCGTCGGCTAACTCCTCGGCTGTACCATGTTTAAAGATCTTGCCATCAATTAAAAGGTAAGCACGATCGCAAATGGAAAGAGTTTCGTTTACATTATGGTCAGTAATAAGAATCCCTATATTACGGTACCTTAATTTGGCCACAACAGTTTGTATATCTTCTACTGCAATGGGGTCAACACCAGCAAATGGTTCGTCGAGCAAAATAAATTTGGGATCAACGGCAAGCGCTCTTGCTATTTCTGTTCTTCGTCTCTCTCCGCCACTAAGGCTGTCTCCGTTGTTAGTTCTTACATGGTGAAGGTTAAATTCATCAAGCAGGGCCTCAAGCTTTGCCTTTTGTTCTTTACGGGTAAGCTTAGTCATTTCAAGTACCGCCTTAATGTTGTCTTGCACGGATAACTTTCTAAAGACACTTGCTTCCTGTGGCAAATAACCAATACCCATTTGTGCTCTTTTATACATTGGAAGCTTAGTAATATTGAGATCGTTGAGAAACACGTTGCCTTTATCAGGCTTTATTAAACCTACCACCATGTAAAACGTAGTTGTTTTACCAGCCCCGTTAGGTCCAAGGAGTCCAACAATTTCACCTTGCTTCACATTTACGGAAACAGTATCAACTACGGTTCGGCTGCGGTAACTTTTAATCAGATTTTCTGTATGTATTACTAAGTCCACATTAAATCGTTTGCAGCAAAAATAGGCTAATACCCCAATCAATCATTTAATGTGTGCTCCTGTTAACAGTTTCTTCTTTAGTTCGTTTTGCTTTTATGTGTTCGTTTTTCCCACTCCTTATATATGTTTGCAGTAACAAGTACAGTTAATGAAAGTTATTGATCATATAGCCCAAGCCAAGAATACCCTTATTTCTTTTGAAGTTTTACCGCCCTTAAAAGGTAAAAGTATCAATTCTATTTACGACCATCTTGATCCACTAATGGAGTTTAAACCCTCCTGGATAAATGTTACTTATCACCGTAGCGAAAGCATGTTTAAAAAGAAAGCTGACGGCACCTTCGATAAAGTAGAAGTAAGAAAGAGGCCGGGAACAGTAGGTATTTGTGCTGCAATAATGAACCACTATAAAGTGGATGCAGTACCGCATATTATATGTGGTGGCTTTACAAAAAGAGAAACTGAAGACGCGCTAATCGACTTAAACTTCCTTGGTATTGATAACGCATTAGTACTACGCGGAGATGCCCCAAAAAACGAAGTTTCATTTGAACCAGAACCTGGTGGCCACGCTTATGCAATTGATTTAATAAAGCAGGTGGTAAATCTTAATAATGGCTTGTACCAGGATGAAGATATTTTAAATGGCGGCAAAACCGATTTTTGTATTGGCGTTGCTGGCTATCCTGAAAAGCATTTTGAGGCACCTAATCTTGAAATTGACCTGAGGAGATTAAAAGAGAAAGTAGATGCCGGCGCCTGCTATATAATGACACAGATGTTTTGGGATAATCAAAAATTTTTTGAGTTTGTAAAAGCGTGTCGCATTATAGGTATACAAGTTCCTATAATTCCCGGGCTAAAGCCTATTACAAGCAGGAAACAGTTATCTGTTCTTCCCAGGATTTTTCATGTTGATTTTCCGACTGACCTTTCAACTGAGATAATAAAATGTAAAACCGATGCTGATGTTGAACTTGTAGGAACGGAGTGGCTGATTCAGCAAAGCAAAGAGTTGAAAGAGTTTGGGGTACCGGTACTTCACTATTATACCCTTGGCAAACCTAAAGTTGTTTGGAACGTGGTTAAGCAGCTGGTATAACCAAAAGTGGCATAATCATATTATATTGTTTTGAGCAATAAATACAGGAGATAACCTCGCCTCTTTCATTTAGATTTTAGTAGAAGTAAACCAATGAGTCTAATCCTATTGGGCATTTATTTAGGAGTGAACTAAGCCCCCATGTCATCTTGTTTCATCTATGCCCTGCTTATTTTCTAGTGCTTAGCATCTTCGCCCAAAAATTTGTAGTAAAAGAACATTAAATGGCTTCTCTAATATTAAGTTCCCCTGTTACCCAATATTTTTATTAAGAAGGTAGCAGCGCAAAAAGTAGTAAGTAAGATGAACATGTTAGAAACAAACCTGCCCCTCCGTGTTTTCTGCCTTGTTATTGCTAGAGATTAGATTAGTAAAACTTAGTTGATTATAACTTATAAGCCAAATCCATTTGGGTAATAAAACAGTTATTAATGTTTACCTGCCACTGTACTACTCCAAAGATTTAATTTTTACTGTCAGCAAATCATTTCAAACCGAATCTTATAATAAACTCGTTGTTGACACTCATGAACTGATAGGACAATGTGTGTGACTTGTGCTAAGTAGAAGTACTATTTTGAAAGAAAGGTTCCTGCTTAGCCAGTGGGATGTGCATCAAGAAAAACAGGATTTGGTGGTGCAATGCATTTCCCAATGCAAGGGCAAACAAAAATGACCTACAATTTTCGTTGTAAGTCATTAATGCTTTTTATGCTCCCCCTTCAGGACTTGAACCTGAGACCCTCTGATTAACAGTCAGATGCTCTAACCAACTGAGCTAAGGAGGAATTT
>JAQBNN010000040.1 GCA_028288505.1 Segetibacter sp.
GATGAACGAAATGCGACGCAACGATGTTTAACCGGAGCGATTCAGGCCTGTACCAAAAGATTTTAATTGGAAGGTGTACGCTTATCGCATTAGTACTGAGGTGCCTTTTTGGGTAATGACTTTGCCCGTATAATCGGTAGCCTGTAAGTAATAAACATAGGTGCCGCTTTGCCCAGTGGTTCCGGCAAGCCTTCCATTCCAGCCCTTATCGTGTTCGCTAGTATTAAAAATCATTTGGCCCCACCTGTCAAAAATTTTGAAGAAATCGAGTTTTTTAATACCCACCAAAATAGGTTTAAGAATATCATTCTTTCCGTCGGAATTGGGCGTAAAGGCGGATGGTACGAACACCTGCGGTGCTGTTTTAAAAAACCTTATAGTTATCTCGTCTTCAGCCATACACCCTGATGAAGCAGTGACCAGCACACGGTATTTGATAGAATCCATGTTTGCAGGAACGTTGAAAACAGGATTTGCAATGTGGGAATTATTTAGCCCAAATGAAGGTGACCACTGGTAAGTTTTTCCGCCTGTTGCATTAAGCTGTACCGTTTGGCCCACTACTACAATAGTATCGTTGCCTGCAAAGGCAGCAACACGAGGGATTACGCTTACTATTACAGTATCGCTGGCTGGTTTTAAACAACCTGTATTATTAGAGGCAGTAAGAACATACGTAGTGGTACTTGCAGGTGAAACAAATGGCGATAACGTTGTAGCATTTGCCATGTTGTTAGTAGGCGTCCATTTAAAGTGGTCAGCTGTAATACTTCCATCCAATGTGATGTTTGACCCGGCGCAAATACTTAAATCCTTACCAGCATTGACTACTGGGTATGGATTTACTTTTAGGGATATCGAATCGGTGGTTTCGCATTTACCAAGCTTACCTGAAACCCTGTATTTAATATCAGCATGCGGACGCGAAACCGGCGATTGAAAGGTGGGATTATTCAGGTATAATGCTGGGCTCCAAACAAATTGACGAGCCGTACTGTTTATTGTAAGAATAATAGAATCGCCAGTACACACTGCTGAATTTTCAGTGGCTTTAAGTGAGAGTTGTTTGAGCACATTTATAGTTAGCGTATCCTTTGCAATACATCCAAACTCGTTCATTGTAACATAATAAGTGGTCGTATCGGTAGGGAAAAAGGTTGGCGAAGAGGAATTGCCGCCTGAAAGCTTTTCAGTGGGTGTCCATGAAAAATTGCCAATGCCTGCAGCCTGTATGGTTATAGAATCCTGTCCACAGGTAAGGGTATCACTGAAAGGAAGACTTAAAAAAGGTTTTTCAAGAACAGGAATTGTTTTAATTACAGTGTCAGAACAGCCTTTGGTTGATTGTACGATTAATGAAACATTGTAGTTATTGGCGGCAGTATATTGGTAGATTGGGTTTTTAACGGCCGAGCTGTCAGAAGCAACATTAGGATCGCCGAAGTTCCATTTCCATTTATTGATCTCTCCATAAGGTGATGTAGTTACATCAATAAAATTAACAGGGTTGCTAATACAGCTACCCCTCACAATAAAGTTGGGGGTAAATCCGGGATAAACAGCAACAGTTCCTTCTGTGCTATCAGCGCAGCCATTTATGTCTGTTACTTTTAGTTTTACTGTATAAAGGCCGGTATCAGTATAAGTATACAAAGGAGTAGGATTCATGGAAGTGTCACCAGAGGTTGAAGGATCTCCAAAATCCCAGTAGTACTGCATTTGCAGGTTAGAGTATGAAATGTTTTCAAAACCTACCGAAAAGTCCTCGCAAACAATTCTTGGTGTTTCTAATTCAGCAGATACATAGTCGCAGGCCTGCACAGAAAGAATAAAATCTTTACGATGCTGGTTAATTAAAGTTCCTTTCCTGTATTCGTTAACACAAACAGCCACTACATATTTACCTGTGTTAGGGGCTCTTCCACTTATAATGCCTGTGTTTGCATTAATAGTAACATTAGGGCCTAGAGGGTGAAGCCCGCCATAAGGGGGAAAATAATTAACTGTATTAAAGTTTAAAGAGCCTGGCAACTGGTTGCCATTACCTAAAGAACCATAAGCAGGGCAGAAGCTATAGCTTAATGAATCGCTGTTGGCATCAATCGCTCCAAAGGGAAGTTTAAAACTGCGGTTGGCGCAAACTAAAGCAGTGTCTTTAAGTAGGAATTCGGGGCTGCTATTGTATCCGTTTCCTATAGCAGTTGTTCCGGGTATTTGGGTGGTGTAAGTTGCACCTACTCCCTGGGAAGCAGTGATATTTCCGATGCCGCCAATGCGGCAGCATGAACTGGTAGCTAAAGTATAAAAGCCGGTAATAATAGGAAGGTCAACTGTATTTGTATAGGTGGCGATTTGGTAACAAACTCTTGGGGTGCCGGTTAAGCAGGCAATTGTGTTTGTAGTAAGCGAAATTGAATTAAGTGATCCTGTAAATCCAAGGGGAAGTGTAGAAGTTAGTATGTTGTTTGAATAGATTCCAACTCTTACCTGCTCTCCTTCTAATAAAGGCCCATTGGTAAAACAATCTCTGAAGAGACGAAGGATAATACGGTATTTTGCTGTATTTGGGTTATTGCCTGGGCCAATATACTGATAAATTAATTCTCCTCCTGTAATATGCGAGGAGAAGGCAGGGTAAAAGAAAAACAGTAAGAAAATGGCAGCAACAATTCTTTTCATAGGGAACAACCCTTAAGGAAATTAAGAATATAGGTGTTGACTTCATCCTTGCTTTCCCACAGCCCCATGTGGCCTGCGCCTTGTAAAATGTGAAAGTGAGAAACGTTAGGTAAGTTAACCTGTTTTAGCAGATCTTCCAAAGGCACAGCGGAATCTTCTTCACCAATTATAAATAGCACAGGTACTGTGGCAGCTGCCAGTATGTTGGTCCGCTCTGGCCGGTTCATCATTGCTGAGTAGTACTGCACCAGCGCCTTAGGTTCAAATAATTTTCCTTTTTCAATAAGAGCGGCAACCTCTTCCTTGTGGTTAGTTTTAAATTTTTCTGTGAAGATGTTGGGGGTGGTATTTTTTATAAAAGCATAAGCGCCATGTTTCCTAATAAACTCTGTGCCCTTTATTCTCGTCACTTTTTTTTCATCACTATCTTCAAAGGCTGTAGAATGTACTAATCCAAAACCTAATAATTTCTCTTGAAATCTTTCTGCAAAAGCAAGAGTGATGTAACCACCCATGCTATGGCCTAAAATAAAAAGCTTCGCTATTTTTTCCTGTGCTACGATTTTATTTACGCACAAAGAGTAATCTTCTATTGATGTGTTTTCTTCCTGGAGGAGTTGCGATTTTCCACTGCCGGGGAGGTCGGGAATTATTAATGTAAAGTGTTTTTCAAGGAACGAAACCTGATAGTGCCATACATCGCTGTCTTCGGCAAAGCCGTGGAGGAGCATTACTGGTAAACCTTTTCCTAATACTTCGTAATAAATTATAGAGCCGCGATGAATAAAGCTTTTTTGCATAGAAGCGATTTTTAAATTATCGCTTATTGAATCTTCTTTTTAATGAATTTAATAAGTGATATGATAGTAATGTACCCATCAATAACAAAGCCACTTTAAAAATAAGTGAGCCATACTTCACGTAAAACGTTTCACCTTCTTTAGGTGGGATGGGAAATTTAATTGCACCTTTTTCTGCCCACTGTTTGGTGAGTACAAGCCGGCCATCATCTGTAATTACTGCTGATATTCCTGTGTTTGCACTTCGGGCAATCCACCGGCGGGTTTCAATGGCTCTTAGCCTTGCATAGTTAAGGTGTTGACGATGTCCTGGTGTATTTGCCCACCAGCCATCATTAGTTATTATGGTAAGAAGATTAGCACCTTTACGAACGTAATCGGTGATGTAATCGCCATAAATACTTTCGTAACATATAATAGGTGCAGTAACATAAGGATTACCTTCAATTTTAAAAATACCAGCTTCTTTATCCTTACCATAACCACCCGTAGTGCCGCCGAACTGTTCAAATATAGCAGCCAGCCAAAGCAGCCAATCCGGTAAAGTTTCTACGCCGGGAACTAGCTTACTTTTATTGTAGAACTGTAGTGGTTGCCCAGCTTTTATTGACACTGCAGCATTAAAAGCATCGTAGTAAGTGCCGTCTCTCTCATTGTTTCGTGCAGTATTAGTTTCTTTGGTGGTGCCGTAAGTTTTAAACGTTTCGACGCCCGTTTGTAATGTTATCCCCGTATGCCTGTTTACAAAATCAAAGACCGGTTGATAAACAACTGTCAGCTGTAGTTCGCTTTGCATTACCGCTGCAGGTAAAGCAGTTTCGGGCCACAGTACCAGTCGCGTACTTGTATCTACTTGCGCTTCCGACAATAGAACGAGATTATTAACCTGGTCTTCTATTGTTGCCGATCCAAACTTTTCGTACGGGTCAACGTTTGGTTGAACGATAACAACGTTGGTTGTAGCAGTTTCAGCAACACCCACATTCGAATGTATAATAACAGAAATTATAATCGGAAAGGCAATAACCAAGGCTGCCGTAACCGAAGAAGTGATTATCTCTTTGTTATTTTCCCTCTTCCAATCCTTTATAGCAATAAAAACTAAAACGTTCGTTAATAAAACCCATAAACTTCCGCCGCTAGCACCCGTGTATTCGTACCACTGTATCCATTCAGGTGTACTTGCAAACACATTTCCCAAAGTAAGCCACGGCCAGCTTAGTTGCCAGCTTAAGTGAATATATTCGAAGCTTAACCAAAAAAGTATAAAGCTTGCTAACCCAATTTTAGCCCCGTACTTATGGTAGAAATTGTGAAAGCCCCACAAAGGCAAACACATTAAAAATGAGTTGGCTACTATGGCTCCAATAGCTCCGGCAGCGGTTGAGTTCCAAATCCACCAGGTGCTTCCTATGTTCCAAATTAGCATGGCGAGTAGGCAGCTTAAAAAGAAGACGTACTTGTTTTTATTTTTTGCACCTAATAAAAGTAGTGGCACCCACGCAAAAAAAATAAGAAAAGTAAATGGAGACAAAGGCCATGCACCAAAAAGAAGTAAGCCGCATAATGCACTTAGCAAAACAGGATGAAGCCGGGGCGAAGTAGAGGTCATAGTTGAGAATGCAAAATGAAAAATTAAAAACAGGAACGGGAAGGTTAGTGGTTACATTTCATTTCCTTTTTTTCTTTTGTTTACGGGCTTTAGTTATTTAGGCGTCATCGTTGTGTCACTCACTTGTACGGCAAATCCAGTTGCAACAAATTCAAAAGCCAAAAAAAGCGGGGCGTTTTGCAGGCTCTTATTATGTAGCTTCCAGGTTGCTCAATAAAAATTTTAAAAGTACAAGTGAGTGACACAACGATGTTTAATAGAAATTCTTCAGTTGGTCAACCCCCTTTTTTACATTTTTCATTTTGCAACGGTCACTTTTTACTTTTAATTTCTTACCCCCTGCTATAATTAGGCGCTTCTTTAGTGATGACAACATCGTGTGCATGACTTTCGCGCATGCCAGCATTGGTAATTTTTACAAAAGTTGATTTTTGCAACTCGGCAATATCTTTTGCACCACAGTAACCCATACCTGCACGAAGGCCACCGGTGAACTGGTACACAACTTCGCTT
>JAQBNN010000045.1 GCA_028288505.1 Segetibacter sp.
TATGAACCGATAAACAATCCTGTATTTATTTATCGGTATCAGTGCTTTTACTGCTGCATATCTCTATTACGTCAAGTTCGATAGAAAACAGTCAATTGAAAAATACTTCGACCAGCCAAAGGTTGGAGACATTTATAAAATAGAAAGCAACGACCAGGAAGACGAAGCCATGCTTCGCTACTATAAAATCAAATCTATCGAAAGCGGCTTTATAGTTTTTGCCCCTTCCCAATGGGCGGCAGGATCAAGTGTTGACTACCTGATGAACCAATTCGATTACGACAACACGGTCATCTACTCCAAAAAAGATCTTAAAGATATTCGCGACGGTAAATGGAACACCTACGAAAAAAATAAGACGCTTTTGGTGGAGATAAAACGAAAAGAGTAGAAAGTATCTTTGGTTTCCAGCATTAGTTTTCATAGGGGCTTCCTTGCGTCGCACTCTTGTACAGTTTTTCTTTAATCTACTACCCGATTACTATCTCTCGACTGTTAATATCACTGCTGGACAGATTCTTTGCAATAAAATTACGTTGTGCTTTTCGTATTCATTGCTTGCCCTGGCAAAAGGGAAATGCAGTCCTCTTGTTTACTTTTTTTCTTGACAATAAGTAACAAAAAAAGTCAAGACTCCAGAAAAAATGCTAAAAATTTATAGACCAGGCTAAAATGAAATAAGTCACAACGGTAGAATATAGACGAGCTGTGTGCGAACTACAAGCAGCGGTTCTTCTCCTGCATTGGTAACAACTATTTCATTTCTTAACGCCTGCTCTATAAATTTTCTTAACGCATTTTTTCTAATGTCGTCAGGGAGATCGATTGACAGGACTTGTGCTGCTCTTTTGTTTTTTGCACTCCTATCAGCTTAATACTCGCACCTGACAAAAGTTATTGCATAAGGGACATCAACCGGTTGGGTGCTAAGCAAAGCGGAGGCATGCTGAAACATGCGAAGCAGTTTCAGCAACAAGCGGGTGGAGTCCCGTTGCAATAACAAGCGATGCAGCTTGAGCTTAAACTGTATGCACGTGCAAGCATTGAGTGAGCAGTTCAAAGCCCGATGCTGAATGAGGAAGCAACAGGTAAAGCTGGTAACAAAAGATTAAAACCCGCACCTTCAACCTTTCTATTTGAAATCAACTGTATTTTTGCTGATTAATAATTCCACATCAGGAATTGCACAAGCAGAAATATCATAAAATATGAACTTAGAATACCAACAATTAATACCTGAAGACTTCCATCCATCATCCCGGGTGTGGGTCTACCAGTCAAGCCGCTTGTTTTTTATTAGCGAAGCTTTGGAGATAGAAGAAATGTTAGAAACATTCGTAGGTGAGTGGAATTCACACGGAGATAAGGTAAAAGGATACGGCAACTTACTATTCGGACAATTTGTGGTACTGATAGCCGATGAAACACAAGCAGGTGTTAGTGGCTGCAGCACCGATAGTTCAGTTAGGTTAATTAAAGCCATCGAGCAAAAATTTAAGGTTGATATGTTTAACAGGCAGAACCTTGCTTTTTTGGTAAAGGACAGAGTGCAGCTCCTGCCCTTAAACCAGTTGAATTACGCACTGGAGAACAACTTTATCACACCTGATACGCTTTACTTCAACAACCTCGTTCAAACGAAGGAAGAACTGCTAAATAACTGGATGATCCCGGTAAAACAGAGTTGGCTAGCGAAGAAATTGAAGCTGGATAAAGTAGGATAACTTTTTTTGTTGTACTAATTTATGTGTTACTCTTTCAATAAAAAGAGAAGGGTTTAGTCAGTAATTTACGGTGTATCTTCTGGCGCAGTTTTTTAAACTATATTGTCTGATCATTTAATCACCGTAATTGGAATGGCGCCCCGCGGTCTATTCAAATTACTAAAACGACTTCCCCTTTTATGAAATTAAAGCAACCGGAGGAATACTTTATTTCAAGAAAAATAGACGACTTTTTTTCCGGACTTTATAATGCTACCAAATTCATCCTGCTATTTTTTCGAGAAGCTTTAAAGCCACCTTACGAGTTTAAGGAGATAGTGAAACAGTGCTATGAAGTTGGCTACAGGTCTCTTGCTTTGATAACCTTAACCGGGTTTGTTACAGGCTTTGTATTTACTAAACAATCCCGACCGTCGTTGGCACAGTTTGGTGCAACTTCGTGGTTGCCCTCTTTGGTAGCAATAGCAATTATCAGGGCACTGGCACCATTGGTTACAGCATTAATTGCTGCAGGAAAAGTAGGCTCAAACATCGGTGCAGAACTTGGCTCGATGAAGGTGACAGAGCAGATCGATGCAATGGAAGTTTCTGCAGTAAATCCTTTTAAATTTTTAGTTGTTAGCCGCGTTTTGGCTACCACCATTACTCTTCCAATACTGATGTGTTACACTGGTTTCGTTGGTATGCTTGGGGCCTTTATTAATGTTAATCAAAACGAACAAACCAGCTTTACTGCATTCTTTCAGCAAGCCTTTTCTAACATTACTTTCCTGGATATCTTTTCTTCTGTTGTAAAAGCCATAGTGTTTGGTTTTACCATCGGCATTGTTGGGTGCTACAAAGGCTTTCATGCAACACAAGGCACTGAAGGTGTAGGAAGAGCAGCAAATGCCTCAGTAGTACTTTCAATGTTTTTAATTTTTATGGAAGAGATGCTTATAGTTCAGATCACCAATAACATTAGAGGGTAAGCATGGAAAGTACGACGATAGGTGAAGAGGTGATCACAATAAAAGACCTGCACAAATCTTTTGGCAGCAAGCATGTTTTACGAGGAGTAGACTTGCAGGTTTGCAAAGGAGAAAATGTTGTAGTTCTGGGGCGATCTGGTACCGGTAAATCTGTATTAATAAAAATAATTTCACGGTTGCTAAAGCCAGATAGTGGAACAGTTAAGGTGCTGGGTAGAGAAGTTGACAAATTAAACGATAAAGAATTGCAGCAGCTTCGGCTGAAGATTGGGTTCTCCTTTCAGAATAGTGCCTTATACGACAGCATGACGGTTGGGGAAAACCTCGAGTTTCCGTTAGTGAGAAACTCTAAGCACCTAAAGAGAAAAGAAATAAACATTGCTGTTGAAACCGTTTTGAAAGCAGTTGGCCTAAGTGAAGCAATTGACCAGATGCCGGCAGAACTCTCCGGCGGACAAAGAAAGAGAATAGGTATAGCTCGCACCCTAATTCTCAGACCAGAAATAATGCTTTACGATGAACCGACAGCCGGCCTCGACCCTATTACCTGCATCGAAATTAACAACCTTATTAACCTTGTAAAAGAACAATACAATACAACCTCTATCATAATTACCCATGATCTTACATGTGCCAAAGCAACGGGCGACCGGGTAGCAATGTTACTAGATGGAACTTTTGTAAAACAAGGATCTTTCGAGGAAGTTTTTGCAAGTGACGATAAGAGAATACAAGATTTTTACAACTATAATTTTACAAATAAATGAAAGTAGCCCAAACAAAAAGAGCAGCAATAGTGGGTGTTTTTATATTCCTGGGCATTGCCATTTTCATTATTACTATACTAACCCTTGGTGGCGAGAAAAAAACTTTCCGTGATTCGATAACTATTAAAACTGTTTTTGATGATGTAGAGGGTTTACAAAAAGGAAACAATGTCTGGTTCTCCGGCGTGAAGATAGGCACCATTAAAAGAGTATTATTTGTAGGTAACTCTATGGTAGAAGTTGACCTGAATATAGAAGAAAAATCGAAAGGCTTCATTCGTAAAGATGCTACGGCTAAGATAGGATCAGAAGGTTTTATTGGTAATAAAATTATTGAAATCTCGGGCGGCACACCCAAAGTTGCATCTGTTGAAGACGGAGATATGTTGGCAGTAGAAAAAACGTTGAGTACCGACGAGATGATAGGTACCTTCCAGGCTAATAATAAAAACTTGCTTGATATAACAACCGACTTGAAAGTAGTAAGTAAGCGGCTTACAAATGGTGAAGGAACCGTGGGAAAATTGCTTACAGACGACACCATGGCTGATGAGCTTTCTTCAGTTCTTGCAGCGCTAAGAAGAGCATCTGCTAATACAGAAAGGCTTACAGCTACTGTGCACAATTATACTAAGCAATTAAATAACAAAGGCTCGCTTACTCACGAGCTGGTTTCGGATACAGTTGTGTTTGCAAGAATTAAAGCAACTGCAAGGCAGATTGATGAAATTTCGAAGACAACGAACGAAGTTATTCTTGACCTGAAAAACGCCAGCAACAATATTAACAGAGGCGTTAATAACACCAACTCTCCCGTTGGAATGCTTTTGAAAGATGAAGCTGCAGCGAACGATATAAAAGTGATACTAAGTAATCTTAATTCCGGTACGAAAAAGCTGGATGAAAACCTGGAAGCACTTCAGCA
>JAQBNN010000006.1 GCA_028288505.1 Segetibacter sp.
GGTTAGATAACAAGAGCCGTATGAAGTGAGAGCTTCACGTACGGTTCCGTGAGCGGCTCGGGCTGAAATGCCCTTGCCTACTCGACTTTGTCAAGAAAAAAAAGTAAGCAAGAGGACTGCATTTCCCCTTTCGCAAAGCAAGTAACGAATACGGAAAAGCCGAAACATTACCTACACAAGCAATTCATTAGCTAAACGGTCAGCTACATTTTGTGCGGCTTTGGGCACGCCAAAGTACTCTTGCGCGGTACTCTTGTACATTAGTTGTTTCATCACCCCGATAGGCTGAAGTATGAGCAAAGCGAGTTAGCATCGCAAACTCTCTTTCAATTAGCAGAGGCAAATGCGCTACTCTAAAAAAGATGCCAGGAGAAATAACCGTACAAGAGTGCGACGCAACGATGCCTCCGATGAAATACGAATGTTTGAAACAAAATAAAAGATAGAAGTAACAACGAGTAACCTTTACTTAAGACCAAATGTGGCGTTCACCTCGAACTGTAATTTTATCTTTTTAAAATCTATGTTAGGCATACCAGCACCTGCAGCATCACCCATTTGAGCGGCTTCGGCTTTTACCATACGGTTGGCATAAACTGGTTGAGGATAATGGCCGCCCAATTCGTTTGGCTCGTTAATAGTTAGTGCATCGCCTACCTTTTCGCCAATAGCTTCGGCCAAGTAAATGGCTTTGTCTTTAGCAGCTTTTACGGCCTGCATCTTCAATTGCTTTTTAAATTCCTGGATCCTGCTGTGTGATACTCTTGCTATGAAGAAATTTTGAGTAGCCTCATCATCAAGTTTTGCAACAAGTTCATCCATCTTTTTTGTTGAAGCCAACTTTACCTGGTAGGTAATGCTTGCCTTCATGTCAGGATTTTTCTTTTTGTTTTTTTTGTACCACCAATTGTTTTCATCGTAGCCCTGGTAGCCTTGTACACTAATGGCCGTGTCAGGAATACCCACACTTAAAGCAGCTTTTATAAAATCGGTTTTCAACTTGTCGATATCGATTTTGCTTCCGTTCTTTTTATCGTATTCCCTTAGTTCTACGTTTACATAAATTTCGTCGGGAGCGATTTCCATTTCTGCGAGGCCTGATACATTGATGGTTTTTTGCTTAATGGTTTCCTGGCTGTTTGCTTTAAACCATGTTGCGGCAACAAGGAGGAGTGTACTTAGTAAAATCTTTTTCATAAAATATGTTTTCTATTCCTTAACGGAGTCGATTAAAGATATGATTACATAAATGAAATTTAAAGCGCTGGCCTTCTTAACAAATCATTATGTATTTTGCGCCCTTTATTGTTTGCTAAAAAACCAGGTTGAATGTCTCTTGTTGACAAATTGAAGCATGTACGAATCGTTAGAGCTATCCTTTATGCCATCGTTGGCATTTTTAGTTATCCCGGTCTTGCCATTATCAATAGCTTGAAAATAGAAGGTACTGAACACATTGCTAACCTGCCTCGCAAGAAGGTTCTTTTTGTTAGTAACCACCAAACATATTTCGCTGATGTAATTACTTTCCTCCATATTTTTTGTGCAGTTAAATGGCGAAAGAGCAACAGGCTAGGTGTTCCTTATTATTTACTAAACCCGTTTACCAATGTGTATTATGTAGCTGCCGAAGAAACAATGAAAGGCAGTTGGATAAGCCGCATGTTTACCATGGCCGGTGCACTTACTGTAAAACGTACATGGCGTAAAGAAGGTACCGAAGTTAGGCGTGGATTGGATCCTTCAGACACACGAAAGATTGAAAAGGCGTTGAACAATAGTTGGGTGATTACTTTTCCGCAAGGCACTACAAAACCCTTTGCGCCTGGCCGTAAGGGCACGGCTTTCGTAATTAAAACAGTGCAGCCAACCGTTATACCTGTTGTAATAAACGGCTTCTGGCGAGCCTTCGATAAAAAAGGGTTGAAGCTTAAAAAGAAAGGCACATTATTGCATGTGAGAATTAAACCACCAATGGTTATAGATTATAGTTTACCTAGCGATGTAATACTGGAGCAGGTAATGGATGCAATTGAGCAGAGCAAAAAGTTTATGCTGCAGGGTAAGCATCACCGCATGACGAAAGAAGACAAATAAAAAAACCCGGCTGCCCGGGTTAATTTTCTTTTATAAATAAGGCTTTCAATTCATTCGCATCATCAGGTTTCATTTTACCACTAAGAATTAATCTTAATTGTCTTCTTCTTAAGGCGCCATCAAACAATCGTTTATCTTCTTCTGTTTCGGGTATTAGTTGCGGCACTGCCCGTGGTTTGTTGTAAGGGTCTAATGCTACAAAAGTAAAATATGCTTCGTTGCTTTCGTAACGGTACTGGTGCAAATTATCTTCGCCCCAAACCTTCAAATAGATTTCCATAGAAGTATGAAAAGCCCTTGTAACCTTGGCTTCAATATGTACAACGTTGCCAAGTTTAATCGGGTTTTTGAAACTTATATTATCAACACTGGCCGTCATGCTCGGAAAGTTGCAATGTTTTCCCGATGCTATTCCTGCTGCAATATCCATCCAATACATCAAGCGGCCACCCATTAAATTTCCAAAAGTGTTGGTGTCGTTGGGCAGAACAACTTCGTTCATAATTGTAAAACTCACACTTGAATTCTTTCCTTCCATCCGTAAAATTTTGCGTGAAGGTAACCGAATAGCAACTAAAATCGAAAGCTAAAGAAAGTTTAGTAGCTTGTTAAGATAGTTGTTTTTGTTGGCCAGCTTCAGATCTTTGTGCATCTATGGTTGTGTCACTCACTTGTACTTTTGGTTTTTCATAGCTTCTTCCACTCACAGTTGGATAAGCTGATAACTATCAGGTGTTATAATACGATTAATGTCTTACTGCCCTTGTTAGTTACTTTTATCAGCATTTTTAAAATATTAAAACGTGTTTTTACGTTTGATACTAACGATGCCATTTGCTTTGCCGATGAAGTGATTGCGACGCAACGATGCTGCCATAAACAATAAAATTATGCTTGCCTTAAAAACATTTTCATTTTTTACTTCTACAACGTCTACCGATATTCGCAGCGGAATTGTACCGCCTGTTATGAATATTTCTTTCGACAATACTGAAAATGCTTTTGCATACAAATCGAACAAGGAACTGAAGAGGGCCCGCTTCCTGTTTAAAACAATGGGGATCCAACCTCTTGTTGATCTTGGGGTGCGACTAACGCCGTTTGCTTTAAAAATTGGTATTCCTGTTCATGGCCTTGTAAGAAATACAATTGGGAAACAATTTGTTGGAGGTGAAGATTTAGCAGAAACAGCAAAAGTGGGCAGTATACTGGGTAAATACAATGTGCAGGTAATACTTGATTATGGCGTAGAAGGAAAAGAAGGAGAAGAAAATTTTGAAAGGGCAGCTGATGAATTTGTACGAGTAATTGAATATGCGGCAACCCAGCCTAATATTCCTTTTATTAGCGTAAAAGTTACCGGCCTTGCTCGTTTTGAATTGTTGAATATTTTGGATGAAGCTCCACGCATTCGCTCCGGCATACATGATAACGAGGCAGAACGGGAAGAGTGGGATAGGGTGTACGACAGGATGTACCGGATTTGTGAAGTAGCTGCAAAGAAAAATATAGGCGTATTAATTGACGCGGAAGAAAGCTGGATACAAGATCCTGTTGATCGGCTAACGATGGAGATGATGGAAATCTTTAACAAAGAAAAAGCTATCGTTTATAATACCATTCAACTTTATAGACACGACAGGCTTCACTTTCTTGAGTTGTCGCATCGTATAGCACGGGAGAAGAACTTTGTGTTGGGCGTGAAACTGGTTAGAGGCGCTTACATGGAAAAGGAAAGAGAAAGGGCGAACCAGAAAAATTATACTTCACCAATTCAAAAAGATAAAGAAAGCTCGGATAAAGATTACAATGCTGCGGTAGCCTTTTGTGTTGATAATATTGACAGGATTGCCTTTATAGTTGCCACGCACAATGAAGAAAGTAACCTGCTTACAGTAGACCTGATGGAGAAAAAAGGCTTGCCTTTAAATCATCCGCACCTTCACTTTTCGCAGTTGTATGGCATGAGTGATCATATAACTTTCAACCTGGCAAAAGCCGGTTGTTCGGTTAGTAAATACCTTCCTTTCGGTCCGATTAAAGATGTAGTTCCTTACCTTATGCGCAGGGCCCAGGAAAACAGTAGTGTAAGCGGCCAAACTGGCAGAGAGTTAGCACTTATACATAAAGAGATAAAGAGAAGAGGGATATAACTTAGAATGAAAATGAGGCAGTCAGTTGTTCTGCTTTCATAAATTTAGGTGTCCGTAATTTTTAATCCTTCAATATTTCGTTTTTCACACCTTCTCCCCACGAGCGCTATCGCTATACATTTTTCTGGTAACGAGTGTATCTTGCGGGCATGCAGCAATACTTAAAACTCCTTCAGCACATAATTGATAATGGTGCTACCAAAAGTGACCGTACAGGCACCGGTACTACCAGTGTTTTTGGCTACCAGATGCGTTTTGATCTGAACGAAGGCTTTCCGCTTGTTACAACTAAGAAGCTTCATTTAAAAAGTATTATTTATGAACTGCTTTGGTTTTTAAAGGGAGAAACTAATACAAAGTATTTGACCGATAACGGCGTATCAATCTGGAATGAATGGGCAGATGAAAACGGCGAATTAGGTCCCGTGTATGGTAAGCAATGGAGGAGTTGGCAAGGTGCTGACGGCAAAGTAATAGACCAGATAAGTGAAGTAATAAAGCAGATAAAAACGAATCCTGATAGCAGGCGGATGATAGTGAGCGCCTGGAATGTAGCCGAATTGCCGGATATGGCTTTGATGCCTTGTCATGCGCTATTTCAATTTTATGTAGCTGATGGAAAGTTGAGTTGCCAGCTGTACCAACGTAGTGCTGATGTATTTTTAGGAGTGCCTTTCAATATTGCTTCTTATGCGTTGCTTACTATGATGGTTGCACAAGTTTGTGATCTTGAGTACGGCGATTTCATTCATACTTTTGGCGATGTCCATCTATATAGTAATCATGTTGAGCAGGCTAATCTGCAATTGTCAAGAGAGCCGTTTGCTTTGCCGCAAATGAAGATCAATCCTGTAGTAAAAGATATTTTTGGTTTTAGCTTTGAAGATTTTAAGCTTGAGAACTACCAATGCCATCCTGCAATAAAAGCTCCTGTTGCAGTTTAATTTTTGATTGTAGATTTCTGATTTTAGATTTGCGCCTGTTAGCGAGCTCACGGGCATTGTTGTTACTTACGTTTTTTGCTTTTAGTTGAGTAGAATACTAAACGTACAAGTGAGTGACACAACGATGTTTAATAGTAGCACTAATGCTGGTCACCAAAGAAAACTTTTGGAAGTGAGCCGCATTAATTTAAAATCTAAACCTGCAATCTCTTGAATGTTTCCCTGATAGTTGCTGCATCTACAAATAATGTAATTGGAAAGAACAATGCATTGCCATGGCACTTACCTGTGGACCTGAAGTTTTTTAAGAATACGACGTGGGGCATGCCGGTAGTTATGGGACGTAAAACGTTTGAGGCAATGGGCAACAAAGTGCTTCCGGGTAGAACAAATATTATTGTAACGAGGCAAGGAAACTGGAAGGCAGAAGGTGTAGTGGTTGCTAATAGTTTAAGCGATGCTTTGTTTGTTGCAAAGCAAGGCGACTATAAAGAAGTGTTTGTTATTGGTGGTGGACAAATATTTGAAGAGACAATGAATAAGGCTGATAAAATTTACATGACGAGAGTACAAGCAACTATAGAAGGCGATACTTTTTTCCCCGTGATAAAAGAGGATAAGTGGAGGCTAATTAGCTCAAGAGATGTAGCAGCTGATGAAAAGCATGCCTATGATTTTTCATTTCAACTGTGGGAAAGAAAGTAATTAAACAAGTATGTATTCTCCTGTTAAGCTCGGCATCAAATATCTTAAATACCTTCTTTCGTCATCTAATGGCAAGGGGCATGGC
>JAQBNN010000065.1 GCA_028288505.1 Segetibacter sp.
TAAGAGGTGTTTCAACTCCTTTTTCTACACTTCCTGCTCTTAAAATGTATCGTGCAACTGCAGTTTTACCTTCTAATGTAAAACCTACCTTTTCTACCGTTAAATTCCTGTACTCGGTCTTGCTTGAGGAAGCACCTGTAACCATCCTACTCTTATTCTCGATATTTCCGCCCGAGTGGCCGTAAGAAAGCTTTTCACTTGTCAGCCTTTTCATAACTACTGAATCTTTGTTACCAAAAACCGCGTTGTTTAAAGCCTCTACATTTGCCCATACTTTAGTTTCGGTCTTCGACTGAGAAAAACCAATGGCTGTGAATAGGCAAAGAACTACGAAAGTGAAAAGTTGCTTCATATATTATCTTAGTTATTTATAGCCGAATTATTTCTGCATTCGTCAATTATTGCATCAACCTTTTCTGGCGTAAGGTGCTCTTTATAATGTTTGCCTAACTGCATCATCGGTGCATATCCACAAGCTCCTAAACATTCAACAGTCTTTAAAGTAAAAAGACCATCTTCAGTGGTTTCACCTACATTGATGTTTAGTTTACTTTTAATGTATTCTATTATATCGTCGCTGCCTCTTAACATGCAAGGACCGGTTTGGCAAACTTCAAATAAATGACGGCCAACGGGTTTCATGTTGTACATGCTGTAGAATGTGGCCACCTCGTAAACTTCAATTGAAGTGATATCTAATAAAGAAGCCACATAATCCATAACCGGCACATCAAGCCAGCCGAAATGCTCCTGGGCTAAATGCAGCACAGGCAACAAAGCACTCTTTTGTTTCCCTTCCGGGTAACGCTCAATTATCTCCTGTACTTTTTGTAGTTTATATTCTGAGAACTGTACTGACATTTATTTTCCTATTTACAAATCATCTTTTGATGATGGTACTACTTTTTGCTCTTTTAAGTTAGTGCTGACTAAACCTGGAAAGCTGACGAACCTTTGATGATTAAAGCGATGCCCTTGAACTGAGCGTAGCAACGATGCCTAATCACGGCACAAAACCCTGTAACCAAATCTTTCTATGCATCTAATTCACCTGCAATCAGGTTAAGAGAGCTCATTACGATAATCGCATCACTCAACATTGAATCTTTCACCAGCTCTGTATATGCCTGGTAATAAATAAAGCAAGGGCGGCGAAAATGCAAGCGATAAGGCGTTCTGCCACCATCACTAATAAGGTAAAAACCAAGTTCGCCATTGCCACCTTCTACTGCACTATATACTTCGCCCGATGGAATATCTGTTTCTCCCATTATAATTTTAAAGTGGTAGATAAGCGCTTCCATCTTGGTATAAACGTCTTCTTTTTTCGGAAGATAATATTCAGGAACATCGGCATGAAAAACTTCTGCTTCCTCACCTTTAAATTCCTGTACCTTTTGGTAAGCCTGGCGAATAATACTAAGAGATTCCCACATTTCTTTGTTACGAACTAAAAAGCGATCGTAACAATCTCCTGTAGAACCTACCGGGACATTGAAGTTGAAATCTTCGTAACTGCTATATGGAGAATGAACGCGAACATCATAATCTACTCCTGCTGCACGCAAGTTTGGACCAGTAAAACCGTAATTCAAAGCCCTTTCGGCACTGATACCGCCAATACCCATTGTACGCTCCATAAAAATACGGTTACGTGTAAACAGGTTTTCAAACTCCTTCAGCACCTTTGGGTATTCGTCCAAAAATTGCTCAAGCTTTCTAAAAGCGATATCATTAAAGTTTCTTTCGAAACCACCGATCCGTCCAATATTAGTAGTTAGGCGACTACCACAAACCTCCTCGTAAATCTCGTAAATCAGTTCGCGGTATTGCATTACATATAGGAAACCGGTAAAAGCACCGGTATCAACGCCCATTACCGAGCTACAGATAAGGTGATCTGAAATACGCGCAAGTTCCATAATGATCACACGCAGGTAATCAACACGCTTAGGTGTTTTTATACCTAAGAGCTTTTCGCAGGTTATGTGCCAACCCATGTTATTAATGGGGCTACTGCAATAATTCAAGCGATCGGTTAGTGGTGTTATCTGGTACAACGGGCGGCGTTCAGCAAGCTTTTCAAAAGCCCGGTGAATGTATCCTACAGTTTGTTCTGCATCCACAATTCGCTCACCATCCAGTTCCAATATATTTTGAAACACACCGTGAGTTGCAGGGTGTGTTGGCCCTAAATTTAGGGTTGAAGTTTGCTTGCCAATGCTTCCCTCGGGAAGCATTACGTGATGTTGGTCTACAACAGACATTTAATATTTTTTATGTAGTCAACTTTTATTAATTCTATTTAGCATCGTTGCGTCGCACTCTTGTACTTTCTTTTTTCGCTTCAGCACCTAAAACCTTTGCAATCACAACTCTTAATCGGAACAACAATACTTTTCACAGTTCAATCCCAGAAAGATCCTATTTATAAAATTTCCTTCGAATCATTCTGCTCTGCCTCGCTGATAGTTCTAAGCTTCTCTTCATCCCACCTGTCACCAAAACCGTTTGTTCCTCCCCTGCCAAACATCTCATCGTCTTTATCAATCCTCGTCTGGTCCTCCAATGGAAATTCTTTTCGTAAAGGGAAATATTCCATTTCGTCTACGTTCAATATTCTCTTAAGGTTAGGGTGACCGACGAAATTAACGCCGTAGAAGTCGTAAGTTTCCCGCTCCATCCAGTTGGCGCTCTCAAACAACTTGCTTGCGGTAAAAACGTCGGGTTGGCTAATATTAGTGTACACCTTAAACCTGATTCTTACATTTTCTACCAGGTTATGCAAATGATAAACTACTGCAAGTTCTTCACCCCTTCTTTCAGGATAATGAACTGCACATAAGTCGGTAAGAAATTGAAAACCTAGTTCTGCATCTTCATACAGAAACTGTAGTACTTTAAGATTTGAGTCTTTAGGTGCAGAAAAGGTTAAAAGGCCAAACGGCTCTTCAAAACCAGTCACTTCTCCAGTAAATTTTTCTTGTAATCGTAGCCTAATTGTTTCGTTTGTCAATGCCATTTAAGCTTCAAGCTTTTGTCCTAAACAAAGCCAAAGGTTTTATATGTAAAAGCCGAAGTAAGCCGGCTTGGTAGGTTACTGTATGCCGTAACTTTCCATTAATTCTTTATACTTATCGCTGTTTCTTCTTCTTAAGCTTTCTTTACCAACAAGATCCTGTATTCTCATTACGCCATCAATAATTGCCTCTGGTCTTGGAGGGCAGCCTGGCACATAAACGTCTACAGGAATGATCTGGTCGATACCTTGTAAAACACTGTAAGTATCGAAAATACCACCCGAGCATGCACAAGCACCAACTGCCATAACCCACCGGGGCTCGGCCATTTGTAAATAAACCTGGTGAACTACAGGCGCCATCTTTTTGGCAATCGTTCCCATAACCATTAAAAGATCGCACTGGCGCGGAGAAAATCCAAGTCTTTCACTGCCAAAGCGGCTAAGGTCATAGTGAGAACCCATCGTAGCCATGAATTCGATACCGCAGCAACTGGTTGCAAAGGGTAAAGGCCAAA
>JAQBNN010000072.1 GCA_028288505.1 Segetibacter sp.
GCTCTTTTATAACCTGCGAACCGGCGTGCCCACACGATGGTAAACACGTCGGGCTGGAACAGCTTGCCGGTTTGGTCCGACACCATTTCAAAAGCACGCTTCTTCAAATATTTCTTACGATCGTCAAAAGCATAGTCGTCGCCAACTTCCCTGAATTTATACAGTTGCTTGTCTGCCCAATAGCGCCAGTTTTGCGCATTGGTAATGGCTAATATCTCGCAGATATTATCATATTTGCTCCACATGTGTCGCGACACTTCGCCATGCAATTGAGATACGCCATTGGCAATACGGGCAAACCGCAGCGCAGCCAGTGAATGATTGAACTGGTCATCCGGCATACCTGTCAGCTTCTTCGTTTCTTCCACTGTCAAGCCGCAGAAATAGCTCATTTTATGACACAGATAAATATCATGCTTTTCATTGCCGGCTTCTTCCGGTGTGTGCGTGGTAAATACCAACCGCTTCTTCACTTCTTCCAGTTTGCGGTCGAATTTATTATATAGATAAAACGCAGCGGAAAGGCCATGCGCTTCGTTCAGGTGATAAACCTCCGGATTGAAACCAATTTCATCCAGCAACTTCGCGCCACCAACACCCAAAAGGATAAACTGGGCTACTTTAGTTGCTACGTTGGCATCATACAAACGATGGGTGATTGTTTGCGAAACATAATCATTCTCCGGTATGTCAGTTGTCATTAAAAACAACGGCGCGGTATTGAATGTATTCGGCGGCAGGTACATCACTTTTACCCAAACCGGGTGCTCATGAACCGTTATCTCGAACTTTATTCCGGTATCTTCCAGGAAGCTATAGATTTTCTCCATCCAGGTTACCTGCAAGGTTTGGTCTTGGTTACGAGCCTGGTCGTAATAACCATATTTCCATAATATACCTATACCTATTAAATTTTGGCGTAATTCAAAAGCGCTACGTAAATGAGAACCAGCTAAAAATCCTAAGCCTCCGCTATATATTTTTAATGGTTGGTGAATAGCGAATTCCATTGAGAAGTAAGCAGCTTTTGTAGCATAGGGTTCACTCACTTCATAAGGAACATTGTAATCTTTAAAGTTCATAGTTAGTTATTTGTAACGGGGCTGCAAGATAAACTGAAATACATCCAAGTATTTACGTTATCATTAAATGTTTAGTTTAAACAGCTTTCTATTTTTTAATAATTATTTTAAGTAAATACACTGTAAACTAACGAGGTTGCACAAATAAACTAATCCTGTGTTTTTCTCGGTGCCGTTTTAGTTTCTTTCTTTTTTATGAAGGTATCGTTGAAGAAACATTTTATGCCTCTATAATTACCACAACTTCCATTCTCTTTAATTTTTACCTGGCTGCTACTAAAAGTAAATCCGATACTACAGGGATCACCATTACCAGTAAAAGCACCAGAAGTTTCAGAGCTCATTTGTAACTCGCCTCTTATTTCACCTTCACAAGCTTCTTCGTTATCGTTTTTAAATCTTACGAAGAACTTATAAGAGCCTGTTTTGCCTGCATCACGAATTGAAAGGAATCCATTTTTTCCTTTCGAATAATCTCCACTGAACTTAAAAAGTTTTGGAAAGGTATCTAGCGGGTTTATAAAAGCAACCGATTCAGAAGCCGGTTTATTTGTCTCGGTGAGAATAGTGGTGAACATTCCGACATTATTATAAGCCAAAATAATACGCTCATACATAGTCTCCGTTTCATCGCCCCATTCTTTATTTAATACAATGGATAGCTTATTATCAATACTGGCCGTGTTGATTACCTTATCATTATTACTCACTAATAACGGCATGTGAGCCGAAAAAGTATCCTTTTTAAAAACATCCAAAAACACAACCGATTTATTCTTGGAAGAAACAAGGGTTGTTAAATATTTTTCAGAACCTTCAATTATTTTCCCTATTGGGTTTATCTGCAGTTTCTTTTCGTTGCCAAATGAGCTATTGAATACAGTATCAGGAATAAATTTCGTAAACACCTCGTAGCTTATTGTGGTAGTATCTGCACGTTGTTTATAGTTAGTATCTGAAACCGAAAATGGGAGTTTTAATTTAGGATAGGCCTCCATAAAATCTACTATTGCCACCCCTTCATTTCCTTCCAGGTTTTTCTTTTGTTTACAGGCCCCTACTGTAACCAGTCCTATTAGAAAGACAAACAAGTATTTATTCATGCGGTGTTTAATAAAGGCATTAAAATTAAGTATTAATTATTTCTGCATGAGGGGAAATAATTAGAGGAAAGAAATTAGATTTGTCTAAAATAATTTTTAAAGTAGTATGAATTTTACTTCAAGTGAAGAAAATTATATAAAGGCCATCTACCACTTACAACAGGCCGATGCTAATGTCACTACAAATGAACTGGCAGCAGAATTGCAAACTAAGCCAGCATCAGTTACTGATATGCTAAAAAAATTAAAGGCCAAAAAGCTATTGAATTACGAGCGCTACCAGGGCTTTACTTTAAGCAATCAGGGAAAACAAATAGCATTAGGTATAGTTAGAAAGCATAGGCTATGGGAATTTTTCCTTGTTGATAAACTAAAGTTTGGATGGGATGAAGTACATGCCGTGGCAGAAGAGCTAGAACATATTAGTAGCTCGTTGCTTGTTGAAAGACTAGATGCATTTTTAGAGCATCCTAAGTTTGATCCTCACGGTGATCCTATTCCTGATGTGCATGGAAAAATGGAAAGTAACAGGCAGGTTAACCTTATAGACTTGCCAATAAATAAAAAGGCAGAAGTATGTGCGGTAGGAAGCCAATCAACCGAGTTACTTGAGCTGCTAAAGCACAGTAACATTAGTATTGGAACCAAAATAGAAGTAAAAAAGAAATTCACTTTCGATCATTCTTTAGAAATAAAATTAGGAAACAAAGTGGCTTTCACTATAAGTCAGCAACTGGCACAAGCCTTATTTGTAAAACCATTATAGTATGCAGGAAAAGTTGAACCCAAATGCATCATTAAGCGAGGTGCATGAAAGCGTAGACGTAACGAAGGAGCGTAAAGGATGGAAAAGAGTATTAGCCTATTTAGGACCAGCATATCTTGTAAGTGTAGGTTATATGGATCCAGGCAATTGGGCAACCGACCTAGCCGGTGGTGCTCGCTTTGGCTATACCCTAATTTGGGTGTTGCTTATGAGCAACCTTATGGCCTTGTTGTTACAAGGTTTAAGTGCTCGTCTTGGTATAGTTCGGAGGCGTGATCTTGCACAAGCAAACCGTGAAGTTTACCCGAAGTTTGTAAACTTTGCTTTGTATATCCTAGCTGAATTAGCTATTGCAGCTACCGATCTCGCCGAAGTTTTAGGAATGGCAATAGGCATTCAATTATTATTTGGCCTACCATTGATATGGGGAGTATCTATAACAGTGCTTGACACTTTCTTGCTATTATACCTTCAAAGGCAAGGTATGCGTAAGATGGAAGCTTTTATTATAGCCCTTGTTGCTATTATAGCCTTGTCTTTTCTACTTGAGATTATTATGGCCAAGCCTAATTTTAGTGAAGTTGTTGTTGGTTTCATTCCCTCCATTCCTAATAATGAAGCTTTATATATTGCTATCGCAATTATTGGTGCTACAGTAATGCCGCACAACCTTTACCTGCATAGTGCCTTGGTGCAAACCCGAAAGATCAACAACACGGAAAGCGGTATAAAGAGGGCAATAAAGTACAACATGTTCGATAGTGCTATCGCCTTAAATGCTGCCTTTTTTGTAAATGCTGCTATACTTATATTAGCCGCTTCCGTATTTTATAAAACTGGTCACACCGGTGTAGCAGAACTTAAAGAAGCGCATCATTTATTGGATGGTTTGTTAGGTAATAAATTGGCACCGGCCTTATTTGCTATTGCATTAATTGCTGCAGGTCAAAGCTCAACAGTTACTGGTACATTGGCAGGTCAGATAGTTATGGAAGGGTACTTAAACCTTCGTATAAACCCGTTGGTAAGAAGGTTTATAACACGCATTATCGCTATTGCCCCGGCTATTTTTTGTATTCTTTATTTTGGTGAAGGAAGGGTAGATAGCCTGCTGGTGCTTAGCCAGGTCGTACTAAGTCTCCAACTTGGGTTTGCTATTATTCCGCTCATTCATTTTGTAAGCGATAAAGAAACAATGGGCCAGTTTGCTATAAAATGGCATACTAAAGCTGCCGCTTGGCTAATAGCCGGCGTCCTTATTTATTTGAATGTACGAATGGTGAGCAACGAGATTAGTGGGGTGTTTAAACAGGAAGGAAACTGGTTGTGGAAGTCCGTTATAATAATTGTTGCGCTCCTGGTTTTTGTTTTGTTTGTACTAATGACCGCCTTGCCTATCTTAAAAAAGAAAAACCGGAAAGACAATGTTCGTATGCATAAAGATGCAGAAGTTTTGCAGCAACTAACCATTCCGAAACTTGCATGCATTGCCGTTGCATTAGACTTTACGCGTAACGATGAAAAGCTTATTGCTCATGCATTAAGCCAGGGTAATCACGAGACAAAATATGTGTTGGTGCACATTGTCGAAAGCGCTTCAGCACGATTCTCTGGATCTGCGAGCGACGATTATGAAACAAGGAAAGACTTACTTCATCTTGACTCTTATGTGCAGCAATTACAGGCGCTTGGTTACAAAGTTGAAGGCCAGTTGGGCTACTACAGCCGCATAAAAGAAATTGTGAGAATCGTAAACGATGCAAACGCACACCTACTGGTGATGGGTTCTCAGGGGCACACAGGTTTTTGGGATTATTTATACGGAGAAACTGTAGAAAAGGTGAGGCATAAACTAAAAATTCCGGTGTTGGTAGTTCGGTAGTTTATTTTGATACCAACTTGAGTTTTCCATAGCATCATCGTTGCGTCGCAATCACTTTATCGGCATATCTTTTTTCAGCGATGAGCTGCACCAAAAACAGTCGTTCGTTCAAGGATGAACTTCAGTTGAAGAGTGCGACGCAACGGCTGTTTAATAGAAATAATACTGCCGGGTACACAATTAATTTTACAAATCCCGCATGCTACCGAATAGTTGAAACAGGAGAATTAAGTTTAGTGCCTGCAGAATTTAGAGCATGTGGAGCAAGCAGGTTAAAAGGGCGATAGGGAATGTTGCGAAGAAAGCCAAAGCCCAGAACTACAACAAGCAACACCTTAGCAAAAAGAGGAGACTAGAAGATTTTTTGATCGATTTTCCTTTTGCTGAAAGTATTGTGGATTGAAACATAAGCCGAGTACAAAAGAAACGGTAAGCTCAGTACTAGTAGAATATTGAGGCGACATGCGTCAAGAAAATGGCCATGTAGTAACGCGGATAGTGCCCGTTGCGAACCGCAACCGGGACAATAAAAACCCGTTATTGTATTAAATGGACAGTGAGGAAAAAAATTGGTTGACCGGGCGTCTATAAAAAAATACAACAGTGCCAATACTGACACTGTTGCTATTATTATTAAGAATTTTATTTTTTTACTTACTGCCAATCTACATCGCTTCTATCAGCTCCCCAAAATACCATACTTCCAAAAATTACAGCCATTATAATCCAAAGTACTATTAATCCAACACCAATCCAAAAGCCAATCTTAGTCCACTTAGCTGCGTTTTTAGAAGACTCTATTGCACCGTTGTAGTCGCCAGCTGCAAACTTACTGTTTACGTTAGCTGCATTTACTATACCGGCAATGCCGAAAGGAAGACAACAGAAAATAGTTACAAGAATAGATTCAACTAACCAGTTTTTTGGTGGCACCTGTGGGGTTAGGGGAGTCTGCGGTTGCTGATAGCTTTGTTCCATTCGATTTAGTTTTGGTTTAAGTATGTCTAAAAATAGATGTAAAAACCTTCAATGCAAATTAATGAAGTCATCTTTTTTTAACATAAATAACCCCAAACGTTAATAAGCCCGTGCAAACAAAACTCTTTGGCTACTTGGGTTGCTGGTAAGAATGCATTTTCCTTCCTCTTCTACATTGTTTAAAGGAATACAACGAATGGTGGCTTTTGTAAGTTCCTTTATTTTGTCTTCGGTTTCACCTGTGCCATCCCAGTGCGCTGATATAAAGCCGGCTTTCTCATCCAACAGTTTCACAAACTCATCCCAGCTGTCTGCTTGTGTAAGGTGGCTGTCTCTAAAAGTTCTTGCTTTGTTATAAATGTTCTCCTGGATAATATCCAGCATCTTAGTGATGTTTTCTGTAAGGCCGTCCATGCTCATCGTCATCTTTTCCTTCGTATCGCGCCTTGCTATTTCCACCACATTGTTCTTTAGGTCTCTTGCGCCAATCGCAATTCGTAGTGGCACTCCTTTTAATTCATACTCGGCAAACTTCCATCCCGGTCTTGAATTTTCACTGTCATCATACTTCACCTTAACTCCTGCGTGCTTTAATTCTTTAACCAATGCATTTACCTTCTCATCTATCTGCGCTTTTTGTTCCTCCCCTTTATAAATAGGAACAATAACAACTTGTATAGGTGCCAACTTTGGAGGCAGTACAAGACCGTCATCGTCACTATGCGCCATTACCAAAGCGCCGATTAAACGCGTACTTACACCCCAGCTTGTAGCCCATACATAGTCCAGCTTATTTGCCTTATCACTAAATTTTACATCAAAAGCTTTAGCAAAATTTTGTCCCAAAAAGTGTGAAGTTCCTGCCTGTAATGCCTTGCCATCCTGCATCATAGCTTCAATGCAATATGTATCAACA
>JAQBNN010000110.1 GCA_028288505.1 Segetibacter sp.
TAGGAACTTCATACTCTCCGCAAATCTCTACCCATGAATTTGTAACTCTTGCTGTACCAATTTGTTTGTTGTTCGCATACAATGAAACAATAAAGTTTGCTCCGTGACCAAGGTTTTTCAAAAGGCGAACAGAAGCACAAAACTTATATGTTTGCCTGGGTGTAACGCTTACCTTTTTATACCAAACGCGGTCTGATGCGTCGTTACTAGTGTGTGCCGCCATAAACCAACCACCGGTTTTAGCAGTAATGTTCAGGTATCCCCCACCACCTAATTGTCCTACATTTTGAACTACCTGGTATGTACCATTTGCAGGTAATCCCTTTTTTAAATCCGAACCTGCACCTGTTGGTGAAATACTATTTAAGCCCCCTTCAAATCCTCCATAGTAACTGCTTGTTGTAGTTACAAATGTGCAGGCCGGAGCACAGTTAGTTGTATTCACAGGCACGGTCACGCTACCACCAGTAATGCAGTTATTAGCATCTTTAACAGTGTAATTATATGTACCAGCAGCAAGATTAATAAATGATCCCGTAGAGTTACTTAAACCGGTGCCGGTTAAAGTAATCGTTTTTGTTCCTGTTCCACCAGTAACGCTAATGTTTACTGTTCCATTTGCAGAACCAGTACAATTTGTTGGAGCCTTAGCCACAGCTGTTGAAGTTAAAGTAGCAGGAGCTGTTAATGTAATTGTTGAAGTTCCTGGTCTTGTACAACCATTTTTATCTGTTACACTATAAGTATAATTACCTGCACCTAAATTACTAAAAACACCGGTAGTGTTAGGTGAAGTAGCTGAAGTTCCGGTGAGTGTAAATGTATATGGGGTTACACCACCAACTGCTGTAACGGTTATTTGTCCATTAGACGCTCCTGTACATTTTACTGCCGAGGTAACGGAAGCTGCAATAGAAGTTGGACCTGCTGCTGAAGCAACAGATAGGTTGGTTGTAGAGTTAACAGTACAATTATTAGCGTCCTTTACGGTGTAGCTATAAGTACCTTGATTCACGTTATTGAAAATCCCTGATGATTGAGGGCCTGTCTTAACGTTTGTCGACGTATTTGTAATTGTATACGATAACGTACCAGTGCCACCGCTTCCAGTGAGAGTTATTGAACCTTTAGTTCCACCCAAACAAGAAGCATTTGTAACCGACGAAGTAACTGTAATTTGGCTTGGTTGTATTATCCTGACACTAATGTCTTTCACGTTTCCAACAGCGTCTGTCACGTAAATAGTATAGCTGCCGGCAGCCAGGTCATTAATAGTAAATTGTGAGCCTGTAACAGCATTTTCTGAACCATTAAATATTCTGTAGGTAAATGGAGAGGCACAACCATTTATACGAATTGTAGCAGACCCTTTTCCACCAAAACAGGCAGGGTTTACTTCAGGGTCTTTAGTTAAGCCTAACGTTGACCTTCCGCAGGAAGAGAGATCACCCTGGAAGCCCGTAATTAAAGAATCTGTATCAACTCCTGCTCTTAACCAAGTAGAATAATCAACATCACCGATAACTCTGCCGTTAGCAGGGCAATCAGCGCCTAACCAATTACATTCAGCTTTAAGTGTGCCGGGAATAAAATTGTGTATAGCAACCGGGTTAGTAAGATCCATGGAATTATTTGCAACAGTGATCCTGCTGTTTACAACCGTTGGAATATATTCATTCTTTACAGCTACTCCGATTTGTGAATTTGTTATTTTATTGTTGATGATATCAAGGGAACCTGAATTATTAGGTTGGTAAATGTTTATACCACCATCATCAGAACCGGCTAATAGACCGGCGTTACTAACTTCATTTCTTGAAACGGTAGCCGAACCAAGGGTGAAGCCGATTTGTATTCCCTCTAATTGAGAAGTAGTGATTTTGTTTTGGGAGATCAACACTGAAACAACAGTTTGATTTTTCGCAGGATCTCCTTTTACTAGGATGCCTAAAAAAGTATTTTGAATTACGTTTTTAGTAATAATAACATTGTTCCCGCTTTGTAGATAGATAGCGTCTCTACCCCCGTGAGTTACTCCTCCCGCAGGATTATTAAAATAATTGTCATTGATAGCTATGTCACCCCACACATAACCGTTGTATAAAATCTGCCCATCGATAACGCGGTTCTTTTCAAATACTACATTTGGTCGATTTTCTGTACCAGCATCGTGACCATCGGTTAAGGGGCTACCATTTTTAATGGTAAAACCTTTAACTACTACATTTATACCGGGAGTGTTTACAGTGAAAGCTGCTGTAACTCCTGTAATAATTGCTTCACCCACGTCATTTAGTCTTAATCCCTCGTTTGGAGAAATAGCCTCTTGGGGACCTAGTATGGTTAAGGATTTATTGACGAGAACATTCTCGTTATAGACTCCAGGAGCTACACGAATAGTTGCTCCAGAGCCTGCACCATCAACAGCTGCTTGTATAGTGGTGTAATTAGAACCCGCACCGTCTATGGTAACTTGCGCGAATTGCTTACTCTGAAATGCCAATAACATTACCAATAGAAAAAGTAAATTCTTTTTCATAAACAGAAAGTTGTTTTAGGTTAAATAGAAAAGCTTTCTTAGAAATTGATTAGTTGCGGCTTTCAGAGAAGGTTTGTGGGATTAAGCACTACGGGTAAGGAAACAAAAATATAAAATATATTTTCATATCCTAATATAAATGTTTCCAACCTTCTCATTTTCAACAGCTAACAATATTGGCGGCGGATTACGAGTTGTACTTATAGATGAAAATATACAGAAAAGGTTGTAAGGTGAGTGAATTCCTGTTTTGGAGACGGATGGTTTACCTGATGTTTAATTACTAGGTAAAAGTACAAGAGTGCGACGCAACGATGATGCTATGAAAACTAATGCTTGTAACCAAAATCTTAATTAGCTTATTTTATTGCTTGCATAAAAGAGTAAGGTTACTTAATTGCATAGCAGAGCCTGAAATTAATGGGCACCACAAACAGGGATTCTCTTCGGGCGGTTTCTTGTGTATCAGACTGTGCTGCCAATAAGCTTCTTGATGGTTGGTACAAACCTTCGTCGGTGTATTCTTTTTTATTACGATAGCCAATGCCTGCGGTTACCTCCATCTTGAGCAATTTATTCATCGAAAGGTTCATTTGCTCACCAAAACGAACGTGACCCCCTACTGCTCTTTTCTTATAATTGAAAGTTGTAAACTCCTGGTAGGCACTCACGCCGTTATCGGGTAGCTTGCCTATCCAATCTTCAATTTCGTATGTAACCTGTTTGTAGTGCAGTTCTGTCTCAATAAAAAAATCAGGTTTGCCTTTAGGGTATAGCCTGAGGAAGGGGCGTACTAAAATGCCATTAACTTTTTTGGCTTCCATAAAGTAATTCGAGGCAAATACGTATCCCACATCGGTGCCCGTTGACCAGTGGTTGTTTAGCTTGTATTCAAAGCCTGTTGTAAGGTTGTTGTCCAAAAAATCGATCAAACCCAGAAAATTAAAACGCACTAACAGACCATGTCCCTCGTTGCTTTGAGATAGGGAAGTTTTGGCAATAGCAAAGAATAAAACAGCAAACAAAAGTTTCTTAATCATTAGTCTATTTTAGCCAGTAAAGCAGGGTTTGTGTTATTGGTAATATCATACAATAGTACTCCATCTGCAACCCAGCAAATCATGGTGTTCTGGTAGCAAATAACATCGATGTAAGAGCCATCGCGCAAGCTTTTAATGAACGTTGGCTGGTAAGGTTGGGTTATATTATAAAGCATTAAGCCCTGGAACTTGTCGCAGACATATAATACGTTGCCGCTGTACCCTAAACCATACGGCTCCGTTACATTAATTGAATTCTTTGATATAGGTTTGGTAACATCAGTAATATCATAAACTGCAAGGATGCTTTGAACACCGCCGCAGAAACCATTTGTTCTAAGTGTTGCATACGCAACATTATCTTTTGCCACTACAGGGTCGCACCTGCGCATCACTTGTGGTGATATGGCTGTACTTAATTTTTCAGGCTTAACAGGATCACTGATCGATAAGATATGAACAGCAGTTGTTGAGCCTATAAACAATTTGTCTTTAAAAGGATAGATGGTTTCTATCTCTATACCAATGTTCACGGTATTCTTTAAAACAGGCTCCGCAGCGTTTGTTATTTCATACACTCGCAGTTTCTGATGATCTACCGTATACAGGTAATTGCCCACAATTGCAAACCTTGCCATTGATCCGCCTGCACCTGTTTCTCCGCCAACAGCTGTCGCTTCACTTGATGAACCAGAATCTTTAGAACATTGAAAGAATAAGACGGATATAATTAAAAGGAGTAAAGATGTTTTTTTCATGTTGTAAGTTTTAGCGGCGACATTTCGCGTTCTTAATTCGTTTGGGTTCCCATTGTACTACAACTCCTTTCGACGGGTCAGCACATTCAAATGATACACCTGTAAACGGAGGGTAGTTTTGATTAGGCATAGGAAACACATCGTCTATGCGTTTTACTAAAACCGGCGCCGTAGGATTCGAAATGTCAAAAGTTAGCAGGTCGTCAAGGTTGTTAGTGTATAAATAGTTTCCCTTTACGGCTACTTCAGTGCTTAGCGGAACATTTATAAAAGCAACTTTCCTGGGGCGAGCTCTATCGCTCACATCAATAATATGTATGCCTTTATTTACATCGTTTTCAAAAAGATAAGTGCCGTGCACGTAAATCTTACCTGCCTTTGTTATTGCCCTTGCTGGCTCTACACTTATAGTGGACGCTGTTGCAGAAGAAACATAAACGGGAGCATAGCCTTCTACAGTTCCATTGTAGTCTGCACTTTCGGGAGTGCATGAATACAACAACAGGGGGATCGATAAGAGAGAAAGAAGTTTTCGCATAAGCAACGGTTTCTAAAAAGACTCTGCATGTTTAAGTATTGCTGCTTGAAAAATTAATTAATGTAGAGCAAGTACTCTTTTGTATTCCAGCAGTTGATTCCCTGGTTAGGCATCGTTGTGTCACTCACTTGTACTCGCAGATTCTTTATTCATCTTATTTGTAAAGCCCCCAGCGTTTTAAACCGAGCCTCAAAATTTTATGTGCTGTGCAAGTATTATCGATGGCATCTTTTTTTATCCTGTAAAGGCTCAAGCTGATATATGGCCACAAGCAAAGACCCAATTAAAACAAGCGATATTTTTGTTGGAGACAACAATGCACCTATTACACTCACAATATTTATCGACTATGAAAGTGTAGCCTGTGCAAATGCCAATGTTGTTTTTAATCAACTACTAGAAGCTTATTCAGGTAAAGTAAGAATCAACTTCAGGCACTTCCCTTTATCAAACAAACACCAGAATGCAATGAAAGCGGCAGAAGCTGCAGTAGCCGCTGCACAGGAAGGATTATTCCCGCAAATGCATAACATACTATTTGCCAACAGGAAAAAGTTAGGAAGAATAAGTTTGCAGTCGTACGCAAAACAAGTGGGTACAACCAACAAAGGCTTTTTAGATCAGGTAATAAATGGAGTGTACGCATGGCAAGGTGCGTGAAGACCTGTTAGAGGGCCTTAAACGAGGTGTACGGGACGTACCTGCCATCTTTATAAATGAAGAGGAATATCCTGGTGAAGCAACGTTTAAAGGTGTTAGTGAGGTAATAGAGACCAAGCTTAGAACCTAGTAGCACATTCTGCGTGTCTTTACGCTTAACCTCTGTAGTTACAGCAGAAGGTTCATGTTATTTTACTAATTGTGCTACGTACTTATACTGATATACATACTTTGCAAAAGATTATTTCAAAATCCTTTGCATTTAACAATTGAACCTATTACTTTTATTACCCATTCAGAAGGCCAATAGACCAAACAACGGAATTAGTAACAAACTGCAGAACCAAGGTTCAGAACCATCTTTCACTTTTCTAAAGCAGCCTTTAAAAACCCACTTAACAGATATTTCAGCTGTCGATCCTATCATGTATTAACCTCTTATTTGGGGTAGGAGTATTTGTGCTTTGCTATTTGCAGCACTCAGCTTTTACTGGTATTCTTGACAGTTAAATCTCGCTTATTAGGATCCTCTAGTGTTGCTATATATGATAAGGTATTGCCATCCTCAAAAGGAAGCAACAAGAGTATTAATCAATAAAAAAAATACATGGCAAAATATCTTCAGAAGTTCAGCTAGACGCTGGTTCCTTATGCCCAACTTTTTTTTATAACCATTATTTTATTAAAAAACAAAACTCTTAAAGATGAGCAATTCACCCACACATTTTCCTACTGAAGAATCTATAAGCGATTCAACAATTCCTATTCCCGAAACACTAAAGCAATCCCTTAACCCCCAGCAGCCGGCAACGTACGATGTCCCCGGTTCCGATTATCAATCAGAAGGTAACGGCTATGAAGCCGCTACTGCAACTCCTGACGGGTTTGACGATAGCGGTGCTTTATTACCAGTTCCTCCTATTATTATAATTGCAAAGAACCAGGTTTATGGCTCTTATAAAGGAGTCCTTGCATCTTTTGAACTCGAGCTCCGCGTTGACATTGACGGTCCTAAACCTCTTAATAAACTCAGTGGAGATTTCTACAGTATTTCAGGCTCGACCAAGACGTACTTTGGTTCTTTTATCGTAGCCACTATATCTAAAACAATTGTCGGTGGTATTATTACCGTGCAAGGCATTGCACAAACTACCTGGAGTACACCTTTCAATAAGGTAAAGGTTACTATTCCTCAAACGTCTATTTTTAATCCCTTAGCTCCAGCTACCCTGCAGTGGTCAAACCCTATCACTGGTGCAATTGGTGGCACTTATATATGCAATTATGGTAAGAGAGGATTTAGAACTGTAAGGGTAGAACAAGATTATACATCTGGAGTAGTTCCTTTTACCAGTCATAACACAGCTACTTTGCCTTCCGGTGGGCCTGCACGTGTGCTCTCTGTAAATAGTGCATATGCTGAAGCTGGCGTTGAAATGAACAACCTTGCTATGGCCAATATGGTACCGATTGCCTTAGCAGGAGCTGATGCAAAATGGACAAATGCCGAATTGCACAATGCAATGGTAGGGCACTTCAGCGTTTACCAAAACAACCCGGCCTGGGATGTATGGTTACTGCATGCCTACGAACACGTTGATGGAGCAGGGCTTTATGGAATTATGTTTGATCAACAAGGATTGCACCGCCAGGGGTGTGCAGTGTTTTATCGGGGTATTGGAGGCAGCTCGGCCTTACAACGGAGGTTGCAGTTGTATACTTGTGTGCACGAATTAGGGCACTGCTTTAACCTGCTGCACTCCTGGCAGAAAAGTTATGCCACGCCGGCTAAGCCAAACATTCCTGCGTCATTGTCCTGGATGAATTATCCATGGTACTATACAGGAGGTGCGGATAATTTCTGGAACAATTTCCCTTTCCAGTTTGATAGTGTTGAGATCGAGCACATCCGCCATGGTTTTAGAAACAATGTTATTATGGGGGGCAATAATTTCGCTACTGGTGCTTCGTTGGAACATGATGTAAGCATTTTTCAGGATAGCATTGAAGACCGCTCTAATCTTTTATTGGAAATTGAAACGAAAAGTTCTTATTTACTTGGAGAGCCGGTAGTTCTCGAAACGAAGTTGAAAACAACGACCACGCTTAACCGCCGCGTAAACGCAAGCCTTCACACAGATTATGGCTTTGTGCATGTTGCTATAAAAAAACCAGGGGGCCAGGTAGTAGTTTATGAGCCAATTGGTGAGAAATGCATTGTGCCCGAAGTTGCAGTACTTAATAGTAAAAATCAGGGAGTTTACCAAAGCTCTTACATTGGCTTCCATAAAGAAGGTTTCATTTTTGACCAGGTTGGCAGCTATGAATTGAAGGCAGTTTATTTTGATGAAGATGGTTCCCGTATTGTATCGGCCCCGATAACTCTTAGGGTAAAGGGACCGGTAACAGGAGAGGACGACAAAGTAGCTGACTTAATGATGCAGGAAGAGGTTGGTTATTTGCTTGCTTTTATGGGTTCTGATGCAGAGTACTTGAGCAATGGTAATGATGCACTTGCTATTGTTGCAGAGGATCATAAATCTCATCCGCTTTCAGTATATGCACAATTTGTACTTGGCGTAAATGCGCAGCGTACTTTTAAAACAATTACGCCTGATAAGGAGGTTGAAGTAAGAGAGCCAGACTTTAGTGAAAGTATTCCATTGTTGAAAGAAGTGGTAGAAAAGTCTAAAGCCGGAGAAGGATTAGACAATATAAGCCTAAACCAAACAATGGAAATACTTGCAAAAGCTTACCAGCGCGATGGAATGGAAGAAGCGGCACAATCTACCGTTGAAGATATTATCAATCACTTTAACGAGCAGCCGATAAAGCAAAGCGTAAAAGACAGTATTGCTATTAAAGCGGTCTCTATTTTGAGCGAGAAATAATGGATAGTAGGAATAGTTAGCCATCTAAAAAAAGTGAGAGTTTAAATACTCTCACTTTTTTTTATTTTAAAATAGAGCAGGTGGTTAATACAAAGGGTTGTCCCGCCATCATTTCGTTAAGTGTTGTTTCTTTTACCATACCGCTAAAGCTTACCTGAGTATGGGTTTTGTTTAAAGAAGACGGCAGGTTGCAGGGGAGGAGGAGATTATATCGACCACCATATTGAATACCATAATTAACATTGTCAATCATGATAATACTACCCTCCTGGTTTTTGATACTTTCGATGGTTGGCCGATTAGCATAACAATCAGTAGTATCTAAGCTGATTTCCTGTTGCACTTCGTTGTTCATATTGTAGCTTTTATGGTTGTAAGTATTTTACGGAGGGGAGTAGCAACAGCTTATACTGGTTATTTTGTACCCTTAAAGATGAAATAAAATAGAACGGGTATTTTCATCTATTAAGATACTCAATGTAATTCTTACCGCATAGTTTCTGGTTCAGTTTTAATTGCTCATTTTTTACTTACCCATGCGATTGCTTCGTCTCTTTCTGCAAGTGTAAAGCCTTTTACTTCTCCCGGCATTATAAAACTGAAGATGTCGGAGAACCTTTCTATAATTTTTTCGTCGGTAACTATAGCTACTTTTTTCCATTTGGTGAAATGCTTCAGGCCAACCTTTACGTCGTCGTACCAGGCACCAAGAGAAAAGTTGCCGACCCGTGTTTCGAGTACTAAAATAAAATGAATACCGTCGTACGTTTTTTGTACAGCATCTAATGCCGGAACAATAGTTCGCTCGTAATCTGCTTTTGTAACTTGTCCGCTTGCTATAAATCCTGCTACGTGTGCAGGAAGGTTTTCTATTGTATGAAGCATAATAAATTAAGTTGTTATAGTGAGTGAAGGACTTGCACCTGTTGCTGATGCAGAAAACAAAAGTACAAGAGTGCGACGCAACAATGCTTTATTCTTTACCTAATGCCGGGACCATAAATAAATTACTTATTCATCAACCCGTTATCTTTAAAAGGGTTAGAAGTTCTTTTAATTTCGGTTTATCAATTTGCCTTAACGCTACTTCCTTTTTGCTCTTTCGTACTGCACGGGCCATTTTATATCTACGCCTAATTCTTTTGCAGCATGTAAAGGGAAGTAAGGATCACGAAGCATTTCTCTTGCCATGATTACCATATCGGCTTGCCCGGCAGTGATAATTTCTTCTGCCTGTGTGGCTGTTAAAATCATTCCTACTGCGCCTGTTAGTATGCCTGTTTCTTTTCTTATAGCTTCTGCAAAGGGAACCTGGTAACCCGGGCCTACGGGTATTTTTGCTGTGGGTAAGTTTCCACCGGTTGAAGAATCTATTAAGTCGATGCCTTTGCCTTTAAGTATGCGGGCTAGTTTTAATGAATCAGTAAGAGTCCATCCACCTTCTTCATCTGCCCAATCTGTTGCTGATATTCGTACGAATAAAGGAAGCTCGGTTGGCCATGCAGTTTGTGTCGCCTCAATAATCTCGAGTAAAAGCCTTATCCTGTTTTCGAAGCTGCCACCGTAATCATCTGTTCTATGGTTGCTTAAGGGAGATAAGAATTGGTTGATCAGGTAGCCATGTGCTGCATGTATTTCTATTACTTCGTATCCTGCAGTTATTGATCTGGTAGTTGCTTTTCTAAAGTCTTCTATTACGCGTTTGATATCATTTATTGACATTTCAAGTGGAGTATCATAGTCGTTTGAAAAGGCTATGGCAGAAGGTGCAAATGTTTTCCATCCGCCTTCTTCGGGGGTAACGAGGCCGTTGCCTTCCCAAGGTTTTTTAGTACTGGCTTTACGGCCAGCATGTGCGAGTTGGATACCTGCTACAGATCCATGTTCTTTTAGAAATTTTGTTATTCGTTGTAATGGTTCTATGTGTTCATCTTTCCAAATGCCAAGATCGGAAGGAGAGATTCTTCCTTCTGGTGAAACTGCTGTTGCTTCTGCGATAATTAGTGCGGCTCCGCCTATTGCCCTGCTTCCTAGATGTACCAAATGCCAATCGGTAGCGAAGCCCTCGGTGCTGGAGTATTGGCACATTGGGGATACTACGATCCTGTTATGAAATTGAATGGTACGAATAGTTAGAGGTGAAAATAAATTTGACATAGTAAGCTTGTTGAAATTGTATAGCCTTAGGGATGAAGGCTAAAGATGATTATTGATTTGCTGATAAAGTGATTGCGACGCAACGATGATGCCATGAAAAACCGGTGCTGGTATTACCTTCATTTTAGGTAGTTGATAATTCTAAATCCACAGAACTATGATTTTTAAAAAATAGTTGTGGTACTATTCCCTCACTTCATTGTCCATTGGTTATCGGCTTTGTTGGTATCGGCTGTGTAAGTACTGCCTAAAGTAATGGTTACAATTTTTTTTGTAACAGGAATATTGATAGAAATAGAATTAGTGTTTTCCCAAACTGCGATTGATCTATGAGCATTTGTTTTGGTTCCGTCCTCGTACACAATCGTAAGGTTAACAGGCACAGGTTTATTGCCTATGCTTTCAACTTTTACGCGAAGCCTTCTACCTCTTTGTTTCGCTTCTTTAATTGCAAGATCAGGCACACCGTCATCGAAGAACCAGCGCTTCCAAAACCAGTTTAAATTTTTGCCGGAGCCTGTATTCATACTATTGAAAAAATCGTAAGGCATAGGATGTTTGCCGTTCCATTGTGCAATATAAAAGTGAAGCGCTTTAAAGAACAATTTATCGCCTAAAAAGTCTTTTACATATAAGTAGCCTAAAGCTGGTTTTGGGTATGAATTAATGAAGTTTGAAGTGCTGTTAAGAAAAGTTGAAAGCGTTGTAATTGGTACATCTATTTCGGTGCCTGCTGCTTTTTCATAGCCTGCCATTCCGTAATCATCAACAATAGATGTATCGATCATGGGCGATACAAGCCATTCTCCAATGGTTGCCCATCCTTCGTCCATCCATGCATATTTTGTTTCGTTTATGCCCATGTAAAAAGGGAACATGGTATGAAACACTTCATGATCGGTTAAGGTTATCGCATCAAACTTAGTTTCGACTGGATTATCATTTACCATCATTGGGTATTCCATTTGGTCGAGCCCATCAAAAACAGTTTCGTGAGAGTAGGGGAAAGGCCACTTAGGAAAGGCGAAACTCATATGTTTAACCGTCTCCCTGTTGTAGTGTGCTACTTCAAAAAAGTCTTTATGAATAGGATTAAATGCAGCATCAACTCTTGTTCTTCTTTTGGTTGTAGAATCAACCATAACACTTGCTGATTGCCAGATGTAATGATCGCTGGTTGCAAAGGCGAAATCTGGAACATTGTCAGCTTCAAAGCGCCATACATTTAAGAGACTGCCTGCAGTGATATTACCTGCTGCAAGATCAGCTTCACTAATAATAGTTGTGATACTATCACTACGTTCTGCCTGTTGGATTCGTGTACAATATTTTTCGGTAAATACTTGGCTACAATTTTTTAAATCTCCTGTAGACCAAACTATAAATTTATCAGGTACTGATATTGCTACTTTAAAATTGCAGAAGTCGTTATAGAACTCTTGTGTGCCTAAGTATGGGTTTTTGTTCCAGCCATCAATATCGTCGTACACAGCGATGCGCGGAAAGAAGTAGGCAATAAAAGCAGAGTTCGAATCTATTTGCCCTGTGCGGATGTGGGAGCCTTTATTAAGTACATAATCATAATTTATTTTTAACGTGATGGTTTCCTTGGTAGCCAATGCAGGTATCAACACTTTCATGTTTGTGTTATCAAGTGTTGATACAACAGGAGTAGACTTTTGCGACTGTATTGTTATGCCTCCAATATGCAAACCTTCGTTTACATCTTCTGGCGCTATTCGAGACCCTCTCGGTGCTCCTTTCTCATAGAGGTTAGGGTAGAGTTTAAGCCATAACTCCTTCAAAGAATCAGGGCTGTTATTGGTGTAGGTAACTACCATAACTCCTCTTAAGATTCTTGTAGCAGGATCGTAGTTAACAGAGATGTCGTAGTCTGCTTTGTTTTGCCAATACTTAGGGCCAGGCCTGCCATCAGCAGAGCGTGTTCCTTTCTCGTAGGTAGCTTGCAGGTTTTTAGGAATTGGCAGCTCGGTTTGGCTATAGACTGTAAGAGATACAAACGTAAGAATAGCAAATAGAGAAATATATCTGGTCATTAATAGAGGCTTAGAATAAGATTATTACAAATTTCGTACTTAGCAGAATCACTTAATCGATTCGTATTTTAATAACAGCCTTTTTAACCGTCACAGGTTCAAATTGCCGCACTTCTGGTTGATGCAAATCAGTAGGATAGAAAATGATGAACATGCCCGCCTCCAACTTAATGAAAGAAGTTTCTTCTTTGTAGATAGCAAAATCATTTTGCTCATCGTAATCAACTACAGGCTTTTGTCCTTGTAATGGAACATAACCAAACAACTCAGTTCCTTTTATCATGTATTGAACATCTATATGTTTTCGATGTGCTTCAACTTCACATTCATGTTTATCTTTTGTTTCATACTCATCTATGATTGCAAAAATTTGATCACCCTCTATTTCATATTTTCCTTTCTCCAACTCAAGAAGGTTAGTTGTTTTCAACCAGTCGAAAGCAGTAACAAAGTTTTTATGAAGGTGCTTATACAAGTGCGCATTGTCCAATATGTCGGTTATCATATCTCAACTTTTAGTGTGTAGCAGATAAATGTATGTATTAGTAATAAAATCTTCTGCTTCCTTTGTTTATATTTAAAGTTGAAATTAAAAATAAATGACACGGGAAGAGAAATTTATGTTGGAAGCGGTTGCTTTAAGTCACCACGGAATGTCGAATAATGAAGGTGGACCTTTTGGATGTGTAATTGTAAGAGGTGATGAGATCGTAGGTAGAGGAAATAATCGGGTAACATCTTCAAACGACCCTACGGCACATGCAGAAGTTGTTGCGATAAGAGACGCTTGTAAAAACCTAAGTACATTTCAGCTTGACGATTGCGAAGTGTATACATCATGCGAGCCTTGCCCAATGTGCATGGGCGCTATCTATT
>JAQBNN010000115.1 GCA_028288505.1 Segetibacter sp.
TTTCCTGCTTTTTTTATGCTTAATGTGAAACTTACTAGCAGCAACATCTATACTTTGATTAATTAAGTAAGTTATTGTAGGTTTGCAGCCTGTTTAAAATAATTATTTAAAAAATTTGTTATGGGAAGAGGTGATAAAAAAACCAAAAAAGGTAAAATTTTCAAAGGCTCTTTCGGTAAAAGCCGCCCTGCACGTCCTGCAAAAAAAGCTGTAGAAGCCGAAAAGAAAGAAGCTTAATTAAGTAAGTTGATTGGTGAACCGGTCAACTTATTTTTTTAGCAGCAGGTTGTATTACTTACGGCGCCAATCTTTCTATTTTCCACGCTGCATTTTCTTTGGTATACAAAATCCGGTCGTGCAACCGGCTGCTCCGTCCCTGCCAAAACTCTATTTTGTTTGGCTCAATACGGTAGCCGCCCCAATGCAGTGGTCTTGTTAATACCTCCGCTTTAAATTTTTCAGAAAAAGCAAGGTATCTCTCCTCAATAGCTTCACGGCTTTCTATAACCTTACTCTGTGGTGAGGCCCATGCTCCAACCTGGCTTCCTGTTGGGCGGGATAGAAAATACTCGTCGCTTTCTACCAAATCGATCTTAATTGCAGTTCCTTCAATTCTTACTTGCCGTTCCAATTCTTTCCAGAAAAATACAAGCGCCACTTTGTTATTGTCTGCTATTTGCTGCCCTTTGGCACTTTCATAATTCGTAAAGAAAACAAAGCCGTCATCATTATATCCCTTCAATAAAACAATACGTGCAGATGGAACACCATCTTTTGTAGAAGTAGCCAAAGTCATCGCATTCACTTCTGTAATATGGCTTTGCAAAGCCTCGTTCCACCACTTTGTAAATTGTTCTATGGGTGTACTTGCAATATCAATTTCCATTAGCGATTGAAGCTTGTAATCCCTACGTATATCTGCAATAGATTGGTTCATGTGGTAAATGTATTAATCATATCCAGTTCACTAATAAAAACAAAGTCTCAATCATAAAATGATTTGCCAATATCAGCGATAAAAAAAGCGATCCGAAGACCGCTTTTACTATTATTAGCTAACTAAAGTTCCTACATCCGCACCTTGTACCACCTGCATTAGCGTACCCGGTGTATTCATATCAAAAACAATAATCGGTAAATTATTTTCCTGGCAAAGCGTGAAGGCTGTCATATCCATCACCTTCAGGTTTTTAGTAATTACTTCCCCAAAGGAGATCCTTTCAAAGCGGGTAGCTGTTGGATCTTTTTCAGGATCAGCCGTATAAATGCCATCAACCCTTGTACCTTTTAGTATTACATCCGCCTTAATTTCAATTGCCCGAAGCGAGCCAGCAGTATCTGTAGTAAAATAAGGATTACCTGTTCCTGCTCCAAAAATTACCACACGCCCTTTCTCCAGGTGCCTTATAGCACGTCGACGAATGTATGGCTCAGCGATCTGCTCCATCTTTATAGCACTTTGCAACCTTGTGTAAACCCCCACCTTTTCAAGCCCTGCCTGCAAGGCCATACCATTTATTACTGTTGCAAGCATACCCATATAATCACCCTGCGCCCTTTCAATACCTGTTTCCGCCTCGTTCATGCCACGGTAAATGTTGCCACCACCAATCACAATAGCCACTTGTACGCCAAGGTCGGTAACCTGCTTAATGTCCTTTGCATACTGACTGATCACGTTTGAGTCAAGACCAAAATTCTTATCTCCCATCAATGATTCGCCACTAAGTTTTAATAGTATTCTTTTGTAGGTAGGTAACATGCTATTGTATTTGGAATGCAAAGAAAATGAAAAGCAAGGGTTTGAAAAATATAACTTGAACACTTTCTTTAAACACCCATTTGTATACAATCTTTCTATTATTTCATTTGTGGACCAGCATTGGCTTTTCATGGCTTCATCGTTGTGTCACTCACTTGTACTGCATTGCTTAAGGAATCTTTAGGTTGAGGTATCAACAGCTTTATTTCATACACACCACATTTTAAGACTTCGGTTAAAAAAGTCACTAAACTAGCTCCGTTTAAAACGAGTGTTAATAAGGTAGCAGCTTTTAAAAAGTAACAGTCTTTATCTTCGCTCCATGCTTTTTAAAGATGTTATAGGACAAGAGGAAGTAAAGCAACACCTGGTAGAAATGGTACAGCAAAACCGCTTAAGCCACGCCTTGTTGTTTTTAGGAAAAGAAGGAAGTGGTGCTTTGCCGCTTGCCATGGCATTTGCACAATATATTGTCTGCGATCCTGCTGCTGGTCGCTCAGCAACACCAACTGGTTTGTTTGGCGAAGAGCCTGCACAAGAAATTAAACCAACAAAAGGAAATGAACCATGTGGCGTCTGCCCTGCCTGTATAAAGGCCAGCCAAATGATCCATCCCGATATTCATTATTCTTACCCTGTCATTCCTAAGAAAAGTGGCGATAAGCCAAAATCCACCGATTATATAACAGACTGGAGATCGTTTGTAAAACAAACGCCTTATTCCACTGCTTACGACTGGCTGCAATTTATTGGCGCCGAAAATAAACAAGGCAACATTACAGCTGAAGAATGCAGTGACATCATCAGGCAATTAAGCTTAAAGAGTTTCGAAAGCGAGTATAAGATTTTGGTAATGTGGATGCCTGAATACCTCGGCAAGGAAGGGAATAAACTGCTCAAACTCATTGAAGAGCCACCTCCAAATACCTTATTTGTGTTGGTAGCAGAAAGTGAAGAACAGATTTTGCAAACGATCCTTTCCCGCACTCAGCTGGTAAAAATCCCTTTGCTAAATGATGAAGATGTTAGGACCGCTTTAATAGAAAAAAATAATACACCACCAGACCAGGCACGCCAAATAGCAGGTATTGCAGAAGGAAACTACCGGGAAGCATTACAATTAATGCAACACGCCGAAGAAGACTGGCTGGCTTTATTAAGAGAATGGCTAAATGCAACAGTAAAAGGCGGACCTGTAGCTCAGGCAAAATGGGTGGAAGAAATTGCTAAACTAGGACGTGAAAGGCAAAAGCAATTTTTCAGATTTTTTAACCACCTTTTGGAGCAATGCATCAGGCTTAGGTTATTGGGCGACAATTATTGCAACCTGGGTGAGAGTGAAAAGGAGTTGGCCGGAAGGGTAAATAAAATAACAAGCGTAACCCAACAACAAGCCATAATTGAAGAGCTGGACAGGGCGACCTATTATGTAGAAAGGAATGCAAATGCAAAAATGCTTTTCCATGCCTTAACCATAAAACTGCAGCATATTATAAAAAACAAAGTGGTCATCAGCGCAGCTTAACTGCCTCTTTTCAGGTTAAACTCCCTGCTAATCATTACAGTAGAAGTATTAACGACAGTATTTTGAACTAAATCACTATTTTTGAATTTAGAGGGGAAAGTTTTACCCGACATATTAAGTAAAACCGTGTAGATAATTTTTGTGACAGTTAGAATGTGCTTTCGGGATATACCAAAAGCACCTGTATTAGTTGACGATGCAACCCATATATAGCGAGGTACACAATATGAAAATCAAGTTTTTAGCATAGGGTAAACGGTTGCTGAAACATATTGTATAGCCGAAGTGTGCGACGCAACGATGCTGAACCCAGCACTACAGCCGACTTCATAAAAATTCTCTCCATCATTTTCCCGTTTTTATTCATTAATAATATTTGGAAATATAACGTATGGGATGTGGAAGTTGTGGAACAAGTAAGCCAGGCGGTTGCAAAAGCAACGGTGGTTGCAGCACAGGTGGCTGTAACCGAATGAACGTGCACGATTGGCTAATGAATTTGCCTTTTGGTGATCCGGAAAGTGCTTGCAAAGTAATTGAAGTAAGTTTTAATAACGGTAGCAGAAAAGATTTTTACCGCAACGCTACATTACAGCATTTTGAAAAAGGAGAACTTATAACGGTTGAAGGAGTGGGCGGTTTTGACGTAGGAGAAGTAAGCTTGAGTGGCGAGCTCGTGAGGATTCAACTGAAGAAAAAAGGAGTTGACGAATTCAGCCAGGAAATAAAAAAAGTACTTCGCAGGAGTACTGAAATGGATATTGTAAAGCTGCAAGACAATAAGGCCCGTGAAAAAGAAGCACTAATCAGAAGCCGGGCTATGGCGCGACAACTTAATCTTGACATGAAGCTGGCAGAAGTTGAGATACAGGCTGATGGTAAAAAAGCTACTTTTTATTATACTGCCGACGACCGTGTTGATTTTAGAGAATTGATAAGGGCCTACGCCGGTGAATTTAAAGTGAAAGTGGAAATGCGCCAAATTGGTGCTCGCCAGGAAGCAGGTAAAGTGGGCGGAATAGGAAGTTGTGGTCGTGAACTTTGTTGCGCTACATGGCTTACCGATTTTAAAAGTGTAAATACCACTGCTGCACGTTACCAAAACCTTTCTATCAATCAAACAAAGCTTAGCGGCCAGTGCGGCAGGTTAAAATGTTGTCTTAACTACGAGTTAGATACTTACCTGGATGCGCTGCAGCACTTCCCTGATAATGCGGATGTAATTCATATTACAAGAAGCCCGGCTTATTTGGTGAAGAAGGATATTTTTAAGGACCTGATGTGGTATACCACCCCAGACAGCAGTAAACACTACCCCCTTACTATTACAAGGGTAAAAGAAATTCAGCGATTAAATGCACAGGGCCAAAAGCCTGACGAACTTGAGCCGGTTGAAGTAGTTAGCTCGAAACCTAAGGAAGTAGAACCAGAGTTCGTAGATGTAGTTGGCCAGATCAGCCTTAGAAGTCTTGAAAGAAACAGTCGCCGTCGTGAAGATAAAAAGCAACACGATCGCAATCGTCAACAAGGTTCAGTAGCGCCAGGGCAAACAGCTCCTGCCCGAGACCCACAGGGTGCAGCTCCTAAACCAGGCTTAAGGCAAGGACCGCCACTGCAAGGGCGCCCACAAAGGCCACCTGTGCAACAAGGAAGATCAAACAATGCTGGTGCACAGCCTCAAGGTGGAGGACAACAGCCTCGCCAGAACCAGCAAGATGGACAGGGCCAGCAAAGACCACCTCAGGGGGGGCAACAGCAAAGACCGCCGCAGCAAAGCCAACAGCAACAGAGGCCGCCACAGCAGCGAATTCCTCAACAACCAAGGCCGCAACAAGCAAAGCCTTCAATTAAAAAGCAAGAACCTCCTGCTCCTCCGCAGGAGCCTAAATAAAATAAAAGCCACCTTTTTGGGTGGCTTTTATTTTATCTAATGGTTAATACCAACAGTAGTATTTCATAGCATCATCGTTGCGTCGCAATCACTTATACGGCAAATCTTTTGGCAGCTTTTCCCGTTTCTTACTTTTGGTTTACTCCCCCGTCTGCTTTATATACTTCCTGATTGTTGAAACATTTACAATCCACAAAACAAGAACAATTAAAACGGCCGCAAGAATTGTAAAGGGCGATATAAGTTGGCTCACCTCCATATTCTGGTTCTGTAGAAAACGGTGAATGAAGAACTGCAGCACGGCTACAGCTAGCAGGCATAAAAATGCGATTACAATATTAGTCGGTAGGAACTGTTTTAATAAAAACTTCTGCAGCTGCCGCGGTGAGGCACCTAAGGTGATCAATAGTTGTATCTCATGCTTGGTTGAGGCGATGGTAAGTTGTATAAATAAGCTGAATACCAGCAAAGCAAACAGCAACATAACTACCCCCGTTACCCATGAAGCGCCAACAACCGTATTTACGATGCTACGGTATTTGCTGAATCTGGTTTTGTCAGCATTAGTAACTAATCCATTTTTCTTTAGGTAAGACGCAAGCTTAGGATCGCCGGGGTCATTAGTCTTTATAACTACCCTTGAAGTTTTGCCTGCAGATTGTGTTCCATAAGTTTTATTGGCCCAATCTAGAAAGTTTTGCGGAACGAGGACAGATGATATCCGGTCGCTGAAACCTACTACACGCCCCGTGAAAGGAACGGTTGTTCCGTTGGTGTGTATGTTGATTACAATTGGCAAAGCCATCACCATCTCCTGTGTGAGCTGGAAGAGGTTTTGCGATGGTGCGAAGCCAAAGTTGTAGATATCTAAAAATTGGTTTGGAATAACGAGCGGAATGGTTCGGGAACCGGGCGACCAAGTCCAGTCTTTGCTGGTTACATCAATAAATTCATTTGGAACGCTTTCAAAAAAGAGGTCAGTATAAAAAGGAAAATTGTCGCTGGGGCTTTGCGCCGAAACTTTAAACCGGCTTGCAGATAACTGACCGATCGTTACAACAAAAGGCTGTTGTTTTAGTTTCTCGACCTCCTGTTGGCTAAGCGTATTTTCAGGGTCATTTCCATTGATCTCTTTATTGATAACTAAAAAGTTTGCGATGCTGTCCTGGTTGCTTTTACCATATAAGAGCTCGCTGTAGTTTACCTGCACCTGTACAGCAGAAAATATAAGAAGAAGTGCAACCGTTAATCCAACACCAGCCATAATAAACCTTCCTCGCCCTACTCCCGTGCGTATTATTTTTCTTAGTAAAGTATTAAACATATAAGAGTAGTAGGTTAGAGATTGTAAAAGTTGCTGTATTCAAAATGATCATCTTCATCTAAATCGGTGAGGACGAAGCCGGCGTTTCTTTGTTTACATTCAGCAGCAATTAAAGTGGCTGCACGTTTAATATTTTCCTTATCAAGATGACTGAAGGGCTCGTCCATTATCAACCACTTAAAGGGCTGCATTAGAGAGCGAATGATAGCGATCCTTTGCTGCTCGCCGTAACTGCAGGTACCGGCTCTTTGGTCAAGTACATGAGTAACTCCTAATGTTGCTGCCATCGATTCGATTGCGTCCTTCTCGTAGAAAGGTTGTTGCATTACGCGCTTTAGCTCAATATTTTCTCTTGCTGTAAGGTTGGCGAAAAGGCGGAGATCCTGGAAAATGACACTTACCTTTTGCTGACGTAGCATGGCTAGTTCATCCCCTTTAATTTCTCGCAAGTCTTTGCTGTTCCACTGTACCGTGCCCTCGTAATCATACCTTACTTTGTACATGATGTTTATTAGCGTTGTTTTGCCGGTGCCACTTGGCGCTTTAATTTTTATCCATTCGCCGTCTGTGAATAGTACCTGCTGGTTCCAAATGTGCGAGGAACGGCTGCTGAACTTATCTTTTAAAGGAACGGGGATGACTTTTTGCAATTGAATATTCATAGTAATGCTAGAGCTAAAATAGTGATTATAAAAAAAGGCTGCCTGCTACAGCAACCCTTTTTTGAGTTCAATACTTTGGTGGATTATTGCTGAAAATTGTTACTGAAAGTACAAGAGTGCGACGCAACGGAGGCTACAACTATGTACTTATGCTGGTAACAAAATAAAAATAACCAAATTATTCAGCAGGCGGCACAGGAAGAACAGTATCTGTTACTGTCGTATCGTTGAACTGGCTGTCACTATTTTTCCGCTCCATTTTTCTTTTTTCCATTGCCTGACTTACTGTATTAGCAAAGTTAAGCAACGTGGTAAGGCTGTTCTCTTTTTCGTTTTTTAAGCGCAACTCAAAATGACCTTCGTAATACTTGCCGGTAAAATTATCGGTGTATCCTTTCAAGTCTTTAAAGGTCTCTTTTGCCTTTGTGTGAATAGCCACATTGTTGGCTTCAGCAGAAACAGGTATAGCACCTATTATACTTTCGAGGTTAACATACATAACGCCGGGCTTACCTTTAAAATCGCTTCTTAGATCGCTGTTAATGCCTGCTTTTGCTGTGCCCGCTTTGTATTGGGATAGTGTAATGCTATCGCTGGCGAATAAAATGTTCTTATCGTCAACGGAGAGTTTATACCCGATGCTGCTTAGCATTGGAGAAAGCGTGTATTGATTGTTCACCTTTACGATCATCTGGCTCTCAACCAATTTATCCATCAGGCGGTTCATTTGCGTTTTATCACCTATTGGAATGTTTAAAAGCATTTTTGCAGGGTTTAAAGCTGAAGCAGTCGTACCATTAGCACCGGTGGGTTGATAGTCGGAAACAACAAGGGCAAAATCTCCTTTTAAGGCTTTAACTACATCTTGCAACTTGTACGGCGCTCCCATCATTTTCGTAAGCCAATTGTCAGCCATTGCACTCATTTCGAGTTGCTTTGCAATGCCATTTATTAGTTCGGGATTGAAAGCGAAAACCGCAAAACCGTTTATGTTGTTAGATGGATAATGCTCAATAAGATCAAGATTTGCTGAAGGGCCAGAGTATTCTTTCAACAGGTCGCCCAAGGCTTTGCTTGTGTAAGACTTACTATGTACTACTATTTTACCGTCGTCAAATTTTAAGGTGGCAGCGGTGAAGTTATTTGACAAAAGTTCCTTTAAACGCGGTAAAGGAATTGGCATGTCTTCAAGTGATGATGCAGAGTTTACCCAGAAACGGGCATCACCACTTTCGCCAGCAAGGTCTCTAAATTCAGGAATTGAAGCTACGGACAGATCTTCTTTCAGGTTGAAGTAGCTAGCTATTTCAGTTTTAAGATCAGCATCAGCGTTAACCGGCGGTTTAAAACTATAAGCGCCTGTAGCGCTGTCAAACTCCATTTGGTTATTAAAACCTTTTTGGTAAGTGAGCGCAATTATTACATCGTTACCCCAGCCCACTATTTTATCTCCCTCCCACGTGGCATAGCTAAAGCCCTTCTCTTTCCGCACTTCCATTGCAGGATTTTTCTTTTTAAGGTAAGCTTCAAATTTAGCCTGGTCGCCAAGGCCTGCAACCACTGCCGTTAAAGAGCTGCCGGTACCTTGCACCAGATTTCCCCCTTTTTGCACTACTGCCATGTATACATCTTCTCTCAGGTCAACGCCTGATTTGGTCAGCTCTTCCCACTCCTTTTTCCCTTTACTTAGCGAACTATCATTGTCGCTTGCCATCGCTTTAAAAATATTCTCGAGAGTAGCCTGGTTTTCTACAAGTTTGTCTTGTAAAGCTTTTGAATTAATTGATGCGACAAACGAGGCCTCTTTTGGAATGAATTTAGCCTGTTTAGGGACTGCTTTTTTACAAGAAGTAAACAGAGCCATTGCAAAAAGCAAAAACACCGACAGCCTTACGAAAGGTTTCATAAACATTTTGGTTTTGGTGTGAATAGCAGAATTAAGAAATTTTATCTATGGCAAATTACATCAACAGGTTTTCCTGTAAAAATTAATTGATAAGCGGGAATTATATTAAAAAGGCCCTCCTGTTTTTATTTTTACTATACCAGCCTTGTTGTTTCATAGCATCTTTGTTGCGTCGCAATCACTTCATCAGTTGTACAGGTGGCAACACATAAACTTTAGGGCATACACACGTTTGCAGGCAACAAAAAAAGAGGCAAAGAAGCCGAAGATATTCTCCGCTTCTTTGCCTCGTGGTATTTTAATTATTTGAGTAAAGAACAAAAGTACAAGAGTGCGACGCAAGTAAAGCTGTATAGTAGCAATGCGGCTGGGCTCAGAAAAAATCATCTCTCTTACTTGCCCCCTGCATTGTTAAACGCAGGTTGCGAAGCAGCTTTCAAAGCCTCGTAAATTGTTTCGTGAATATTACCCCGCACATTCATACGGATAAGTTTCGTGTTTTCGCCGCCTTCGGGTGTGACCCTGTTGCTTAAAAATATATACAACAGGTTACTAGCTGGATCCGCCCACACACACGTACCTGTGTAGCCAGTGTGGCCAAAAGTAGCAGGCGAGGCGCTGGGCGTAGGATAAGGATCTTTACGGGTAGCATTATCTTTTTCAGGTTTGTCGTAACCGAGGCCGCGGCGGCTTATGTTACTACTGTATGCTGTAAAAAAATCGATTGTTTCTTTCTTTAGCAACCGAATGCCGTTCAGTTCGCCGCCGTTCAATAATAGCTGGTAAACCTGCGCCAAGTCGTAAGCATTGCTAAACAAACCTGCATGACCTGCAACGCCGCCAAACATAGCAGCACCAGGATCGTGCACTGTACCCCGAAGCAATTGCTGGCGAAATTGCTTTTCCTGCTCGGAAGGCGCTATTGCATTAATAGGAAAATGTTGGGTGGGAAGAAAAGCAGTGGTCGTCATGTTTAAGGGTTTGTAAAACGTTTCCCTTACATAATCCTGTAGCGGTTGCCCGGTGATGGCCTCAACTACTTTTCCAAGGAAGATAAAATCGTTGTCGCTATAAATGTATTTGTTCTGTGCTTCTAACTTACTGTTGAGGATTCGTTGGAACATCGTGTCTATCCAATCATTTCTCATGTAGATATCCTGGGCTACTGGCACCTTGTATCCATCGGTTGGAAATGCAGAGAAGACTTCGGGCTTTGGGTTTCCGTTGGGTTGAATTGCTTCTTTGTAAAATGGTATAAATGAAACCAAGCCCGCTTGGTGAAGTAACACATTTTGGATGGTGAGACCTTCTTTATCTGTTCCTTTTACCCAAGGCAAATAATCGCCTAATGTTTTATAAATGTCCAGCTTACCTTCTTCGTATAATTTCATTACTGAAATAGTGGTAGCCGAAATCTTTGTAACAGAAGCAAGGTCATAAATAGTTTCCTTATTTACAGCTTCCAGGCTATCGTAATTTGTATAACCGTAAGATTTGTGAAAAGCAATCTGGCCGTCCTTTGCCACTAAAACTACACAGCCGGGAGTAGCACCACTTGTAATGGCATTATTAGCAATTGAGTCGATTTTACTTAGAACGGTTGATTTTAATCCAACTGCCTCGGGAGCAACTTCAGTAAAATAAAAGTTGGTTGTTATGCCAGTGCCGAAAGGCAGGTTTTCACTTACTGTAACCGGGAGTTTACCTTTTGGTGAAAGCTTTCCTTGTAACAGGTCTGCTGCTGCTACGTGGTTAGCAGGTTCATCTTCGTAGCAGGCGATAAGTGTTTTTGAATTAGCAATGTTTTTAATCGCGTATGGATTTCCGAAAACAAAAGTAATTGCGGGCATTTGTTCCTGAACATGGTTAATCAATTGGATAGCTCCCTTACTCAAGCCAAAATTATTAGACGGCCTGCGGCTGTAGTTGTGTAAGCCAATTACTACCACATCATACTTATTCTTTAGTGTTGATAGTACCTCGTTAACTCTTGCAGAATCTTTAGAACTAAAGTTGATTATATCGGCGTTGTAGTCGCTCTTTAGCCTCACAGAAAAAGCACTAGGTTTATCGGTGCCTACAGCAAGGTAAGCAACTCTTGTACTTTTTAAGGGCAACAGGTTTTCGTTGTTGCGTAAAAGCGTGATAGAATTTCTTGCAAGCAGGTTATTTATTTCTCCTGTTTGCGTGTTAAGATCAGCGGTAAGTGTATTTAGTACAACCGGCGACATTTCACTTAGTCCTAAACTGTACTTGGCAAGCAGCACTTTTTTTACCCTTGCATCAATATCGTCCCAGGTAAGCTTATTCTTTTTTATAGCCTGTAAAATCTTTTTGATGCTACCCGGAACGTCGCCAGGTAAGCAAAGAATGTCGTTACCGGCAATTAAAGATTGCACCGAAGCTTCGCCAGCAGGATAAAACTTAGTAACGCCTTTCATCTCGAGTGCATCGGTAAAAGTGAGCCCATCGTAGTTTAGCTCTTTGCGTAAAAGACCAGTCACATTTTTATACGAAAGGGAAGTCGCCTGGTTTGCAGCTGTATCAATTGACGGAATGTAAAGGTGTGCGATCATAACGCTGCCAACACCCTGCCCCAAAACCTGGCGAAAAGGATACAATTCCAAAGAATCGAGTTGTCCCCTCGTTTTATTAATTACAGGGAGATCGTAGTGAGAGTCAACATCAACATCGCCATGCCCAGGAAAGTGTTTTGCACATCCC
>JAQBNN010000118.1 GCA_028288505.1 Segetibacter sp.
AAGAAAGAATGACAACCGTAAAAAGAGGCGTCGTCTTACTCTTTTAGCGGAGACGTCGCCGCCTCTCTTTACTATGTATAAAACATATTACAAATAAAAACTGTATACCTATTTTAGGACAACTCAACGCACAACAGTACAAGTGAGTGACACAACGATGCTCAATTGAAAGACAAATCTCTGCTCCCCCAAATCTAATTACCTTCAGGAAAGGCATAAAAGGAAGTCTGCAAATTTTTAGCATTTTTACATTAGACTGGGGAAGAGAAAGTTTTTATTATTAAAATTGCAAAAAAGGTAATACTCATCATCATGTATAAAGTAACGGTACTATACGAACACCCCACTAACGAAGATGCATTTGAAACTTACTTAAGAGAGCACCACGTACCATTAGCCCAGCATATGACAGGCGTAAGCAGAATTGAATTGACGAAATTTGAAACGTCTACGCAAGGTGTTGAACCAGAATTTTACCGTATGGCCGAAATATTTTTCATTAGTAGGGAGGTAATGCAGGAAACAATGGGCTCCCCTGAAGGGCAAGCAGTAATCAATGACATGCACAATCTTACCAGTACTGGTGTACGAATATTGTTAGGTACTGTTGAAAAGGAGTAAGGTGTACTTTAACGGTTCCGGTAACCTGGCCATGCTTTTCGCCTTGCTACAGGAAGCCTGGTAACGAAACTTTTTACCAGGAATAGGCCGAATATAAATCCACCAATGTGTGCAGCATACGCTACACCTCCGGCCTCTTCTCCACCTAACGTACCAAGGCCATTCAACACCTGGAAAACGAACCAAAGCCCCACGACCAGGAATGCAGGAATGGTTGCAATAAACAGGACAATCCATACGTGCACACGGCGTGTTGGAAACAATAACAAGTACCCACCTAAAATAGCCGAAATAGCACCCGAGGCTCCGAGGCAGGGGATGAGCATGTTCTGCCCTAAAGTAGCAGTGGTAAACACATGACTAAGGCCGGCAAGTACGCCACACAACAAATAAAACATTAGGTATTTTAGGTGGCCGAGCGAGTGCTCAATGTTATCGCCGAAGATCCAAAGAAATAACATGTTGCCAAAAAGGTGAGCAAACCCGCCATGCATAAACATGGAAGTAATTAACGTAAGAAAAACGGGGAGCGGTGTACGTTGTAAGCCCGGCAATTCAAATTGCTGGCCTGTGTAGGGGTCTGTCAGGATTTTATTATCGGTAATTATATCAGCGTTTGACAATATCTCGCCCGGCACTGTGGCGTAAGCATAGGTAAAATTGGAATCTCCTCCCAGTTTCTGCCAGTAAAAAAATACGAAAATATTAAGGGCAATCAACAGGTAATTTACAAAAGGGGTTGTGTGCCTGTCTCTGTTATCGTCGCCTATTGGTAGAAGCATGTTTTCTAAACACGAATACAAATCTTATTCCCTTCATAGTTGTGACAATGTGGGTAGTATTGGTTTTCTTTATGTCTACAAAAGAATATTAAATGGCTAAGAATGGTCCGATCATTATTTTAGAAGAGGATGAAGAGGAGCAGGAACTGATGAGGGAAAGCATGAAGGAATTAGACTTTGCTAATGAACTGAAGTTTTTCTCGGATGGGGAGGTTTTTATTGATTACTTGAAAACTACTGCAGATAGTCCATTTGTTATTATTTCTTCCATTTATTTGACCGGCATAGACGGTTTAGAAGTGCGGAAAAAAATACAGGAAAACGATTTTCTAAGAAGGAAGGCAATTCCTTACATCTTCCTAACAATAAAAGATGATATGGGGGCCATAACAGCGGCGTACGATTTAACTGTGCAGGGGTATTTTTTAAAGCGATATTCCCAAGCAGAACATACAAAACAGTTGAAGCTTATAATGGAATACTGGTTACACTGTAGGCATGTTAACGCGTAGCCCCTCCCGAGGCTATTAGAAACTTAGTTATAGGAAAATGGTGGTGAAAGACGAGGGATAACGAGGCGTACAAGTGAGTGACACAACAATGCTTAATTAGGAAACTAATGACGGCAACAAAATTAATTTTAATTATTCGACTGTTACTATAATACGATAGTAATGGAAATAAATGGTGTAAGTAGAAGATACTTATTTGGAGATAATTGAATGAATTGTAGGTAATGCGGATCTTTAAGTTAACGCAACTCTTTCTGCGATTTTCTTTGCAACCTTTACATACTCATCGTAGCTGGATGGTTTGGTCAGGTAGTCTTGGGCTCCCATTAGTCTATACTTCTCGATTTCTTTTTCGCTTTTAACTGTTGACAGCACAACGACATGTATGTGCTTGTAACGATCCATTTCTTTTAAGTCTGCTAAAAATTCGGCGCCTGATATACCAGGAAGAAAAGCATCTGTTACAATTAATTTGGGTAATTCCTCCTCGGCCTGTACTTGCTCCAGAAACATAAAGGCATCTAAGGCTGAATGAACATAATGCACATTTTCAACTCCACTTTGAACAAATGCGTCGTGTAGAATTTCTACATCATCGGTATCATCATCAATAATTAGGATTTTACATCCCGCCATCTCAGTCGTTTTTGTCAAAAGTAATTTTTTTATAAAATCAAAATTACCATTTTCGCTCTTTTGCGGTAACAATGCAATTAACGGTCCAGAGGAAATATGTTTTATTGTCTCCTCTTGGCATAATTTTTTTGTTAAAGTTTTGAGTTTCCATTCCATTTATGTTCCTATTGACATCCTTGCATTGGTAACCTATGTACACTTAATTTTAGTAAAAAACCTTTATGAAACAAAAACTAACTCTGCCAACACTGCACGTGTTATTCCTTGCCCTGTTAATTGTTCTTTGCTCTAGGTCTTTTGGGCAAGATCATACAGTACTTCAAAAAGTAAAAAATTACATTACAGAAAACCAAGTAAGATTAGGCATAGCACCTGAGGATCTTGGTACTTTAGCTGTTAGTCATGAGTATACTGATGAAAGTACCGGCATTCATCACATTTATGCTACACAGAAAATAAACGGTTTAGTAGTAACAAATACCAACTTTTCTTTGCATTCTTCGCCTAAAAAAAGCGTTGAAACGAACCAGTTAATTGCAACAAAGTCGGTTAGTATCAGGCCCATTAATGTCAGTGTCTCTTCAATGGAAGCTATATTGAGGTTAATGGAGGAAATAAATTACGGAGCAGATAAAAAAATTGAATTAAAACAACCCGCACAAGGAACAGACCAGGTAACAATATATAAAAGAGGAACTTCTTCTATTTGGGATATACCAGCAAGGCTGGTTTACTATAATAACGAGAGGCTATTAACCCTACAGCCAGCATGGGAGGTTCAAATGATGGACCTTTATAAAAAGCACTATTGGCTTGCCTACATAGATGCGGCTACAGGAAGAGTGTTGGAAAAGCGGGACCTAATAATGCAGTGTGAATTTGCAGGAGCGGCAACTGATGCCGATGCGGCTATGCATGCAAAGCATAACCATAATTTAGTTGAGGCAAGCGCACCTGGAGCTCTTAAAGAGAAAAAAGAGGGTAATAAGTATTTTGTCATAATCCCCAATAGTTATAGGGTGTTCGACCTTCCTTTGGAAAGTCCCGGTGATACTATTGAACAACCTGCTCCGCATGTACTAAGCAGCAGAAGTGGAGATATAGTGGCTTCTCCTGATGGCTGGCACAGAACGGCAGGAGGTACAACTCCATACCAATATACAAGAGGAAATAACGTTTGGGCATTCCAGGATCCAAGTCCCGGCCCTTTAGGTGGTGTGCCTAGTGCAGATCCTACCCGAACTGCTTATAACAATGGAGGCGTTTTAGGTGCTCCCTCTTCTGTTGAACCATTTTTGTTTGATTATCCAATAAACCTTGCAGACGATCCTTCCGTTTACCAGAAGGCGGCGATTGTAAATTTATTTTATTGGAACAACCTGATGCACGATGTTTTTTATAACCTTGGTTTTACAGAAGGTGCCGGAAATTTCCAGGAGTCTCCGGCTTTTAGTACTGGAACCAGGCCAGGCGGCAACCCTGCAAACGATGCAGTACTGGCGCAAGCCCAGGATGGCGGGGGAACCAATAACGCTAATTTTTTAACAACTCCTGATGGTACCCCCGGGCAGATGCAGATGTATTTGTGGACTGCTGCTTTGCCTGATTCAATTGTCCAGATCACTTCTTCTTCAACAGGTGTTCCTCCGGCAGGTACCAAGTATATAGCTGTACAAGGCTCCTTTAGTACTTTACCTACAAATGCCGATTTGTATGCGAACCCGGTAGTAAACAAGCAAATGGTCGTGGTACAGAAAAATCCTCTCTCAACTGTTGGTACTGATACAGAAGGATGTACTACTGGCCAGCAGAGTATTGCACTGCCCCCGGGTAATAATGTTCAGGATAAGATTGTTTTAATCGATAGAGGCACCTGTTCATTTATAGAGAAAGTACTTGGTGCACAAGAGGGCGGAGCTGCAGGTGTGATAATAATTAATAATGCTGACGGACCACCACAGGCTATGGGCGGTGCTGATGCTCCCGGAAATGCAGTAACAATTCCAGCAGTAATGGTAAGTAATGCATATGGAACTAATTT
>JAQBNN010000150.1 GCA_028288505.1 Segetibacter sp.
CCTTATTTATTTTTTTTTGGTACCAGCAGTAGTTCTTTGGTATAGCATCGTTGCGTCGCAATCCGTTCATGGGCAAACCTGCGATTTTGCTTTTCCTGCACTTGTTATTACGAACGATGAAAGTAGGGCAGGAGAAGTTGCTTTTGGGTATACAAGTACAAGTGAGTGACACAACGATGAAGCCATGAAAAACTAATGCGGGTCTCAAAAAATAAAAAAGATATAATCGTTTATACCGCTACAACCTTCAATAGATTTTTAATCTTATTTGCCTGGTGAATCAACTCCTGGTGTTCGTTACTTAAAATAGTAACGTGACCCATTTTTCTTCCGGGCTTCGTATCTTTTTTTCCGTACAAGTGCACGAAAACATTATCGAGTTTAAGAACGTCTTGCAAGCCTTCGTAACTAACCGGACCATTGTGTCCTTCGGCTCCGACTACATTAACGATGGCTGAAGCAAGAATGGGCTCAGTGTTTCCCAAAGGATAGCCTAGCATAATGCGCCATAGCATATCGAACTGGCTGCTATAATTTGCTTCAATAGTATGGTGGCCGCTGTTGTGCACACGTGGCGCTGTTTCGTTTACCCAAACCTCGTCGTTGTAATCAACAAAAATTTCAACAGCAAAAATGCCCGGACTGTTTAACTGCTGAACGACTTTAACTGCAAATGCTTCGGCCTTCCATATAATTGTGTCAGATAGTTTTGCGGGGCATATCTGGAAATCAAGTTGGTTCAAAATAGGATCGAACATCATTTCCGACGGAGGGTAGATAGCCGTTTCACCTTTTTCATTCATGGCTACTATTACAGCGAGCTCTTGTTTTACATCTACCATCTTTTCTAATACGGCCGGTGCATCAAACCCTTTTGCAGTATCAGCCTCCGTCCTCATTAATTGCACACCCCGGCCATCGTAACCGCCGGTAGCAACTTTATGTGCAGCAGGTAAAAAAGATAAATGTTGCTGTAGCTCTTGCAGAGAATTTGTAACTATAAATGCAGATGATGGAATCCCATTCTCTTTATAAAATTCTTTTTGATCGATCTTATTTTTTATGATCTTAATCGCAGAAGGTTTAGGGCAGATCTTTACGCCTTCTCTTTCGAGTTGCTCCAGGGCTTCTACATTAACAGCTTCAATTTCTATTGTTATTACATCAAGGCCTTGTCCGAAATTATAAACAGCATCATAATCCTGTATATTACCTTGTATAAAGTGATGGCACAGATGAGCTGAAGGACATTCAGGATCATTCTCCATAACAAAGGTTTCAACGGGATAATTAATTGCTGCCTGTAATAACATACGACCTAACTGTCCGCCGCCAAGGATTCCTGCTTTCATAAATAAGAGATGGAGTGCGAAGATACCATGTAGGGAATTGAACAGGAAATTTTTTAGCTTTGTAGTAATGTTACTTCCTTCTACATACCATATTTTAATGAGCACACTGGCCATGGGTACGGTATTATAGTTCTACAATAACACCTCGATTGCTTCTTCTAATTTAATTATTAAAACTTTTTTGCTATATGGAAACGCTATTAGCTACTGACGTTGCTGCAAAGCAACAAACCGATTTTCTTCCCTTACAAGGCACTGACTATGTAGAATTTTATGTAGGCAACGCAAAACAAGCTGCCCACTTTTATAAAACCGCATTTGGCTTTCAAAGTCTTGCTTATGCCGGCCCTGAAACAGGTGTTAGAGACAGGGCAAGCTATGTAATTCGCCAGAACAAACTCACGTTTGTATTAACGACTCCTTTACGCCCCGGTAATGCAATTGCCGATCATATTTATAAACATGGAGACGGGGTAAAAGTGCTAGCCCTAAAAGTTGAAAACGCTACAAGCGCATGGGAAGAAACAACTAAGAGAGGCGCTAAAAGCTACTTTGAACCGGAAACCTTAAAGGATGGCGAAGGTGAAGTTGTACTAAGTGGAATTCATACATACGGAGACACTGTTCACTTATTTGTAGAGAGAAAAAATTACAACGGCGTTTTTATGCCGGGCTTTAAAAAGTGGGAGAGTACTTATAATCCTACTGACACTGGTCTTTTATATGTTGACCACTGTGTAGGCAACGTAGGCTGGAACCAGATGGACGTGTGGGTTAAGTTTTACGAAGAGGTAATGGGCTTTAGAAACATCCTCACTTTCGACGACAATGATATTTCCACCGAGTACTCTGCACTAATGAGCAAGGTTATGAGTAATGGAAATGGCTTTGTAAAGTTTCCTATTAATGAACCCGCCGAAGGAAAAAAGAAATCTCAGGTAGAAGAATACCTTGATTTTTATAATGGTGAAGGTGTACAACACGTTGCTATAGCAACCAATAATATAATTGAAACTGTCACCACTTTACAATCTCGCGGAGTAGAATTTTTAAAGATCCCTTCCAGTTATTATGTTGATTTAATAGACAGGGTTGGACACATAGATGAAGATCTCGAGCCACTTAAAGAACTGGGGATTTTGGTTGATAAAGATGATGAAGGCTATCTCTTACAAATCTTCAGCAAACCTATTGAGGACAGGCCTACTTTGTTTTTCGAGATTATACAACGAAAGGGAGCTAAGAGTTTTGGCAAAGGAAACTTTAAAGCTTTATTCGAGGCGTTGGAGAGAGAGCAAGATGCAAGAGGCAATCTCTAATCTTGTTAACACTTATAAAATTGTTTTAACTAATAATTTTGGGGAATAATATCTCCAAGAGTTATTTTTGGAGGAATGAAACGATTATTCTTCTTCCTGGCTTTCATAATACTTACTACTGCCGCTATTGCACAACCTTCATTTGTCGATTATCAAAAATCTTATCCTCGTGTTGCAACGGCTATGCGTGGTAAAGAAGATACGCTAAGAAGGCAGTTTGAAAAGGCTGGTTTAGCATGGCCGGTAAAGCAAATGTATATCCGTTCTTTTAAGTACGATAGCCAGTTAGAAGTATGGGTGCGCAACAGTAATAAAGAGCCCTATAAGCTTTTTAAAACGTACAAGGTTTGCGCGCTGGCTGGTGGCATGGGCCCTAAAAGAATGGAAGGAGATTACCAGGTACCCGAAGGTTTTTATTACATCAACGAGTTTAATCCCAAAAGCAGCTACCACCTTTCTTTAGGTATTAATTATCCAAATCCAAGCGATAGGGTTCTCAGTGATTCCCTAAAGCCGGGTGGCGAAATTTATATTCACGGAAGCTGCCTCACTGTTGGATGTATTCCAATTCAAAATAACCAGATAGAAGAACTGTATGTTTTAGCTGCTCATGCAAAAAACATGGGACAAGATTTTATCCCCGTTCATATCTTCCCCGTGCGCTATAATAACAGGAAAAGTTTTGAATACTTTGCCCGCACAACTAAAGACGACCAGGATTTACAGCGCTTCGCCATTAAGATAAAAGAGGTTTTCGATTTCTTCGAAGAAAAGAAAAAGTTGCCGTTGATAACCATCAACAAAAAGGGCGAATACATAGTAATGTAAGTACAGTATAGAATAGGAAAAGGGTAGCCGTTTTAGCTACCCTTTTTTATTTTGAACAACTTTTTTAATACCAGCAATAGTGTTTCATAGCATCATCGTTGCGTCGCAATCACTTCATCTGTAGTACTTATGGCAACTGCTTTTGCGACTACTAACGAACCCAACGCTTAGGAACTTTTACTTCATCTTTAAACTACACTTTGGGAGCAAGGTTAGGAGTTAGGCTAAAAGTTTAGTAGGGCCGTAAAGTACAAGAGTGCGACGCAATGGACGATGAATAGTAATACTACTGCTGGCTACAAAATCTACTTCTATTGCTTTTGCAAGCTGAACACTTTAAAACTTAGGCGTGATAAAGAACCTGCACAGTTTCTTTCGACTGCTGCCTGAATACAACGTCTTTGCCAAGGCACATTTCCTCTAAAAGTTCTTTAGTATAATGGCGAATGGTTAGCAATGTCAAACCTTTCTCGAGTTGCACTTCAAAAAAATCTCCTGCAGCCACGGCTATCTTATCAATCTTTTCTGCTTTGTCATCGAAGCACACTTGTAAACTAACAGCACCGGTTTGTATGAGGTTCGGTTTAATCTTTACCTCGCTTAAGATTTCGTAAAACCTACTCATCGGCTTTTCTCCCACGAAAGAAAAATCGTGTGTATGAAGATGTAATAAAACCTGGAATTGTTTTACCACTACAATTGGCGGCAAACCCTTCGCGTTCTTCAAAGAAATGATAGTGCCGGCAGCAGATGGATTAGTAAAACACTTAACCAAAAGCGGGATCTTTTTATTCTGTAGCGGCTTAATTGTTTTTGGGTGAATGACCTGCGCACCATAAAAAGCCATTTCAATTACCTCGTTATAACTTAACGCATCAATAAAGGTAGCCGCTGGAAATTCTTTTGGGTCGGCACTCATAACGCCCTCCACATCTTTCCAAATTGTAAGGCTTTGGGCATTTAACAGATTTGCGAAGATGGCGGCGCTGTAATCACTTCCCTCACGGCCAAGTGTTGTGCTTTCATTTTCGTCCGTGCTACCAATAAATCCCTGGGTAATAAAAATGCCGCTGCTACTTGAGATAGGCGATTTTGCAAGGTTCTCTACAGTAACATCCCAACAAATACCAGCATCCCTAAAGTTGTCATCGGTTCTTAAAATATCCCTTACATCCAGCCATTGATTTGTAATGCCGCTTTCGTTTAAGTAAGCACTTACAATACAGGTGCTCAGCAATTCTCCTACACAAACTACCTGGTCATAATAGTAATCGTAATCTTGTACCGGCTTATCATGTAATAGCCATTCAACTTCGGTAAAAAAGTTTACAAGTTCCTCAAGTGTTTGGTTGTACGATGTTATTAATAAATATTTCGCTGTAGTTAAATGATTTTGTTTCACCGCCTGGAATAAGGAGAGTGCCTCCTCTTTTTTTCCTGCAAAAAACGAGTCCACAACTTTTTCAAGGGCATTTGTTGTTTTGCCCATTGCAGAAATAATAATCATTAAAGACGCGTCGCTATTCTGCCTGATAATTTCGCCAACGTTCTTTATCCTGTCTACACTGCTAACACTTGCGCCACCAAATTTAAATACCTTCATAAGCCGACCGTAAAGTTTTAAAAGTGGCAAAGATAGCTTTGTCTTCCAACAGCCGCCCTATAACCTATATATTAAAGATCAATAACAAAAAATGGCTACATTTTCATTTTAAAACTGGGCTTTCTATTTCCCGCTGATTTATGTTGTTAAAGGTTGAAACATAGTGTGAAAAGACATAAAACGCCTCCTTTTTGCCGAGGTATTTTACTTTAAAAAGGTTACATTTGCCCACCTTTATTTAAGGAGTATTAAAACCTAAATTTTAGCCCCTAAAAACGGTGTTTAAAAGACTACATGGAAGAAAATATACAGCCGATAGAAACAAACGATAACGATCGTATCATCCAGGTTAATATCGAGGAACAAATGAAGACCGCCTACATTGATTACTCAATGTCGGTAATTGTTGGTCGTGCATTACCCGATGCGCGGGATGGTTTTAAACCCGTTCACCGCCGCGTTCTTTATGCAATGAACGAATTGGGTAACAATAGTAATAAGCCTTTTAAAAAATCCGCTCGTATTGTTGGTGAGGTGATGGGTAAATACCATCCCCACGGAGATGCTTCCATATACGACACATTGGTACGTATGGCACAGGAGTGGGCGATGCGTTACACACTGGTAGACCGGCAGGGAAACTTTGGTAACCAGGATGGAGACCCGCCTGCAGCAATGCGTTATACAGAAGCAAGATTGCAGCGTCTTACCGAGACGATGCTCGAGGATATTGAAAAGGATACGGTTGATTTCCAGTTGAACTTTGACGACAGCTTACAGGAGCCAACTGTATTACCAACACGGATACCACAATTGTTGGTGAATGGTAGTAGCGGTATTGCTGTTGGTATGGCGACGAATATGATGCCACACAACCTGAACGAAGTGGTGGACGGTTGTGTCGCTTACATTGAAAATAAGGATGTTACCATTGAGGAATTAATGACGCATGTGAAAGCTCCCGATTTTCCTACCGGAGGTATTATTTACGGTATGGAAGGAGTGAAGCAGGGAATGATGACTGGGCGTGGAAGGGTAGTACTTCGTGGTAAGTGCCATGTGGATACCAAAGCAAGTGGCCGCGAACAAATTGTAATTACAGAAGTTCCTTACCAGGTTAGTCGTGATGCTTTAACTGATCGCATTGGCCAGATAGTAAATGATAAGATCGTTGAAGGGATAGCTCATGTAAACAATGAAAGTAATAAAGAAGGAACCCGAATAGTTGTTGACCTTAAGCGTGATGCAGTAGCGAATGTTGTAATCAATCAACTCTATAAGTTTACTGAGTTACAAACGAGCTATGGAATAAACAATGTCGCTCTTACCAAAGGACGACCTAAAACAATGAACCTGAAGGACCTGATTGCAGAGTTCGTTGATTTTAGAATGGAGGTGGTAATTCGCCGTGCCAAGTATGAATTAAGAAAGGCACAGGAAAGAGCACATATATTAAATGGTTATTTAATAGCTCTTGATCACCTCGATGAGGTGATCGCATTAATACGAAGTTCAGCAACTCCTGATGTTGCCAAAGAAAAGTTGATTGGAGCAGGTTGGGGTCTTGACGATATACAGGCCAAGGCTATTCTGGAACTAAGGCTACAACGCCTTACCGGCATGGAAAGGGATAAGATTAAAGAAGAATATGATGGCCTTATGGCACTAATAGCCCACCTGCAGGAACTTTTAGGTAGTGAAGCTTTGCGTTTCGAATTGATTAAAAAAGAACTTCAAGAGGTTAAAGATAAGTTTGGCGACGAAAGAAAGAGCGAGATTTCCTATTTGTCGAATGAAATGAGAATAGAAGATCTAATTGAGGAAGAAGACGTTGTGATCACCATTTCACATTTAGGTTACATTAAAAGGACATCATCTGACGAATACCGCCAGCAAAAAAGAGGCGGTCGAGGATCAAAAGGAAGTACTACCAGGGAAGAGGATTTTGTAGAGCACCTTTTTGTTGCATCCACGCACCATTCACTTCTATTCTTTACAGAAAAAGGCCGGTGTTACTGGATGAAGGTTTACGAAGTACCGGAAGGTGACAAAACAGGCAAGGGCAGAGCTATTCAAAATTTAATGCAGTTGCCGGGAGATGATAAGGTGCGAGCAATTATTGATATAAAAGATCTTTCTGATAAAGATTTTGTTACCAGACATTACATTCTGCTTTGTACTAAAAGAGGGATAATCAAGAAAACTTTATTGGAAGACTTCAGTCGACCAAGGGCTAACGGTGTTAATGCAATCAACATTATGGAAGGTGATGAATTAATAGAAGCACGACTCACAAGTGGAACTTGTGAGGTTATGATTGCTATTAAAAGTGGTCGGGCCATTCGTTTTCCTGAAGACAAAGTTAGACCTACTGGCAGGGGAGCAATTGGGGTGTTTGGGATTGAAGTTGACAACGAAAAAGACGAGGTTGTTGGTATGGTTTGTGTTAATAAGGACGACACTAGCAGGACTATATTGGTAGTAAGTGAAAAAGGATTTGGTAAAAGAACTAACGTTGATGAATATCGAATTACAAACAGGGGGGGGAAAGGCGTAAAGACAATTAACGTTACCGATAAGACGGGAAGCCTGGTAGGAATACTTGATGTAAATGGAAAAGAAGATCTTGTAATTACCTGTAAATCAGGTATTACGATTAGAACAAGTATAGCAGAAATAAGGGAAGCAGGTAGAGCAACTCAAGGGGTAAAACTTATACGCATTGACGAGGGAGATGAAATAGCTGCTATTTCAAAAATACAGGAGCAGGACGAAGCTATTGTACTTACCGAGGCATCAATACAGGCTGAAGCCACTGCATTAGACAAATTGGAAGATGCCTCTCCAGATGCCATTGCACAAACTGATGCAGCGGAAGGATTACCTGACAAAGAAGAAAATACAACAGACAACAATTCTTTAAATACTGAAAACGAATAATAAAACCCACTATGAAAAAAATAGCGATAGCTTTTACGGTGTTATTTTTAATCGGAAGCGCAGTGAAAGCGCAGGATGTAAAAAAGGTAAGAATTGCATACACCCTTAATAAAATAGAAGATGCAAAGGGAGAGATAGACAAATTATCGGTAGATCCTAAATTTAATAGCAATGCAGAAGCAGTATTACTTAAAACAATGATTTATGGAAGACTGGCAGGAGATGCAACCTTGGCAGCAAAATATCCTAATGCAAGCGCTGAGGCCTATCAGTCTTTAAAAAAGTATTTAGAACTGGAGCCCGAAGCAAAAAAGCTGAAAGATGAAGGTTATGTAGGCCTAAATGAAATTTATAAGTCTTTCTTTTCAGAAGGAGTAAAAGAGTATAATGAGAAGAACTGGGAGAAAGCCTATAGCAATTTCCAGCAACTGGTAGAAGTTAGCGATCTTATGATCAGCAGGAAATGGTCTACCACGGCATTTGATACCACCGGGTATTTGTATGCAGGTATTACTGCTCAAAATGCTAAGAAAGAAGATGAAGCAGTAAAATATTATGCAAAACTGGCAGAATTAAAAGTTAAAGGAAATGACTATCAGCACATATATGTTTTCCTGCCTTCTTATTATTCTACTAAGAAGAATGATGTTGAATTTAAAAAATACATAGCTCTTGGTAAAGAGGTTTATCCTGAAAAGACTTTCTGGAACGACCTGGACTTCGAATACAACAGCAACAATCTTTCAATAGCTGATCTAACAAAAAAGTTTGATGAAGATGATACTGCTAAAAAATTATCCTCTGCTGACTATTTTGATTACGGAAACATTTTTGTGAGCGATAAACGTATTAAAGATCTTCCTGAAGCTGATAAAAGTAAATATTTGCATAAATCTTTCATGGCTTTCTCAAAAGCTTCTGAAATGGATGCTGCTAATAGCCTGGCGGCATATAATGCGGCCGTAACTCAATATTCAATCTTCGAAGAAACTGTTGATGCAGCAAGAGCTATAAAGGGAACTACCGGAGATATTAAAGCCAAAAGAGCACAGGCAGATAAATTAGCAGATGCAAGTGCTGATAAAAGTATTGAGTGGTTGGAAAAGGCTTATACAAAATTAGAAGCTAAAGCAGACAAGAATAAGACTGAAATTAGCAGCCAAAAGAATGCAGCGAAGTTTTTAACGAACGTGTACGAGTACAAAAGAGAACGCTCTAAAGGCAACGATGCTTTGTACGACAAGTACGACAAGAAGTTTAAATTTTACGATACAAAGTTTTAATAGGGTTAGAAGAACTAAAAGCCGTCTCAGTACCGAGACGGCTTTTTTATTATATAGAGAAAAGGAATGTGGGCTAATAAGAGGATAATTGAATAACTATACTTAACATAATATTAATTATAGGAATAAAAATAAGAAAATTGCAACTTACAAAAACCCCCGTCAGTTTATCCAACTGGCTGGGCTTTCAACGCAGTCCGCTCTGTATCTTTTCCAAAGTTTTTTTCTCCTTCCTTTTTTGGGCGATAGAACTCTTTGAATATTAGGCGCAGGCTTTGGTCATAAGTTATATAATTATAGATCCAATTAATAAAAACAACGAGCCTGTTTTTAACGCCCAAAATCAGTACCAGGTGGAGCCCCATCCAGATCAACCACGCTATAAAGCCACCAACATGTAGTTTGGGTTTCGGAATATCAACTACTGCCAGGTTGCGCCCTACAGTCGCCATTACGCCTTTATCGCGGTATTCGAATTCCTCAAGGGTTTTAGAATTGCTTTGCATTTCCATTCTCCGCAGGTTATTCGCCAAATTCTTTGCCTGGTTGATCGCCACGTTTGCTACCTGTGGGTGACCATTTGGATAATTTGGAGTCTCCATGTAGGCCACATCTCCCAATACGTACACATCATTGCTTCCTGGTATTTTATTAAACCTATCAACATTTATACGATTTCCCCTCACGACTAAAGCCGGGTTAATTCCTTTTGGCACATTTCCTTTTACACCTGCAGCCCAAATCACTGTAGCAGTATCTATCGTTTCTCCATTATTTAGCGTGGCTATTTTACCGTCATACCCTTTCAATAGTGTGTTGGTCACCACTGTTACACCTAAAGCTTCCAGGTATTTTCTCGATTTTGCACTCGATTTTTCTGACATCACGCCTAATGTTTTGGCCGTACCTTCCAGCAAATAGATCTTCATCTTTTTAAAATCTAATTCAGGGTAATCGCAGGGTAAGGTGTATCTGCGCATTTCCGCTATTGCACCTGACAATTCAACCCCCGTTGGTCCGCCACCCACTATTACAATGGTAAGTAAACGATCAATCTCCTTATGGTCAGTGGCAATTAAAGCATCCTCAAAATTCTGAAGCAGCCTGTGGCGCAATTGTAACGCTTCAACGGTTGATTTCATGGGAAACGCATTCTCGATTAACTGTTGGTTACCAAACCAATTGGTATCAGCACCGGTGGCTACCACTAAAATGTCGTAGTCAAAGTGACCCATATCGGTATGTACCAACTTACTATTTGTATCAATACTGTCAACGGTAGCCAAACGTATCCTTACATTTTTACTTTTATGAAAGGCTTTGCGGAGCGGAAAGGAAATATTGCTCGGATCAAGCGCCGATGTTGCAACCTGGTAGAACAATGGTTGAAACTGGTGGTAATTAAATTTATCAATCAAAAGAATGTCGAAACCGGGCTTGTTATTTAGGCTTCTCGCTAGTTTTAAACCAGCGAAGCCTGCTCCTATAATTACAATCTTCATGTGTAACGAGTTTGATTAGAACAAAGATGAACTTCCAATTTATATTGAAGTATAAAAATAAAACTGACAATATTAAAATAAATTGCAAATGCCTTGCCACCGCTATCCCGATAATAGTTATACGACATTGACGGATTACTGGAAACGATGCTTGAAAATATATAAGTACAGGTACTATCTTTCTAACCAAACATTTTCGAAGCCTTTTTCAGTTAATTTTGCGGGTACCCGAGAGGAGTCACACGACGATAACACGACGGATGATTACCTTCTGTAGCCCTGGTTTCCTGG
>JAQBNN010000172.1 GCA_028288505.1 Segetibacter sp.
TAATGTTGGCTTAGCTGCGTAAAGAGATTCAGTACAAGAGTGCGACGCAACGATGATGAGTTAAATTGCTATGCTGGGTACAAAAAGAAAAAACATTAGAAACATTACGAACTAACCTTACTCGAAAAAATAATTTTTGCTTCAATGAAACAACTCGTCATAACACTTCTTTCAATTGTTGCCGTTTTTAATGTCAGGGCACAAACACCGCCTGTTGTGTATCCCTCGTCGTTTACGGTAGCCCAAGATGGTAGCGGCAATTTTAAAACAATACAAGAGGCTATAAATGGTGTGAGAGATTTGTCGCAACAGCAGGTCACGATTTTTATAAAGAATGGTATTTACAAAGAGAAAGTGGTGGTGCCGTCGTGGAAAACGAACATTACGCTTGTTGGTGAAAGCAAAGAGAACACGATCATTACAAACAATGATCATACAGGTAAAGATTATCCCGGCAAAGACCCGAGCGGCAAAGACAAGTACATGACGTTTACCTCGTACACGCTGTTAGTACAGGGGAACGATTTTGTTGCTGAAAATCTTACCATACAAAACACTGCGGGACGGGTAGGGCAGGCAGTTGCCCTGCATGTGGAAGGGGACAGAGTTATAATTAGAAATTGCAGGTTGCTGGGAAACCAGGACACTTTATATACCGCGACAGAAGGAAGTCGCCAATACTACGAGGGCTGTTTTATAGAAGGAACTACCGACTTTATTTTTGGTGAAGCGATTTGTGTGTTTCAAAGTTGTACAATTAAAAGCCTTAGTAACTCTTATATAACTGCCGCCTCAACAAGGCCGAATCAAAAGTATGGTTACGTGTTTTTTGATTGTAAGCTTATTGCTGATACTGCTGCTAAAAAAGTCTTTTTAGGTAGGCCATGGAGACCTTATTCAAAAACTGTTTTTATAAGAACTGACATGGGAAGTCATATTGTTCCTGTTGGTTGGGACAATTGGCGCAGCACCGAAAATGAGCAGACAGTATTATATGCAGAGTTTGAAAGTACAGGTGCAGGAGCTAATAAAACCTCAAGGGCAAAATGGACGAAACAACTTACGCGTAAAGAAGCAAGGAAGTATACTTTACAAAATATTTTTGCAGCAAGTTTACCATGGAATCCTGCCGTTAAATAACTCAAGTTTTATAGATGGATAATATTAAAAAATCGCTTGCATTAGTTGCAATTAGTTGTGGTATACTTTACAGCACTACGGCACAGGTTGAACAAAAAGCGCCTTATGTTTCTAAAGTGTGGGTAGCCGACCTCGGAAATGGTACCTACAAGAATCCTGTTCTTAATGCTGACTATAGCGACCCCGATGCCGTACGCGTGGGTGACGATTATTACCTTGTTTCTTCAAGCTTCGAGGATGTTCCCGGGCTTCCAATACTTCACTCAAAAGATCTTGTAAACTGGACGTTGATCGGCCATGCTTTAAAACGCCTGGTTCCAGAGGAACACTTCTCTGTTCCCCGCCATGGCGAAGGCGTTTGGGCTCCTTCCATTCGTTATCGGAATGGCGAATTTTATATTTATTATCCTGATCCTGATTTTGGTATTTACCTCGTTAAAGCTAAAAATCCTGCTGGCCCATGGAGTGAACCGATTCTGGTTGCAGGCGGCAAAGGACTTATAGATCCCTGCCCTTTGTGGGATGAGGATGGACAGGTTTATTTAGTGCATGCCTACGCTGGCAGCCGGGCGGGTATTAAAAGCATCATCAATGTAAAGAAGCTGAATAGTGATGGCACTAAAGCCTTTGACGAAGGCGTTTTAGTGTACGATGGCCACGAAACAGACATGACGATAGAAGGTCCCAAGTTTTATAAGCGCAACGGTTATTATTACATTTTTGCGCCTGCGGGTGGTGTTCCTACCGGGTGGCAGCTGGTACTTCGATCTAAAAATGTTTATGGCCCCTACGAACGAAGGGTGGTGATGGAGCAGGGAAAAACCACTATAAATGGTCCTCACCAGGGTGCGTGGGTACAAACACAAACGGGTGAAGACTGGTTCCTGCATTTCCAGGATAAAGAAGCGTACGGCCGTGTGGTGCACCTCAACCCGATGAAGTGGATAAACGACTGGCCCGTTATAGGCGTTGATGCTGACGGCGATGGAAAAGGGGAGCCGGTGCTCACATACAAAAAGCCAAACGTCCGAAAAACTTACCCAATACAAACGCCTGCAGAAAGCGATGAGTTCAACGATATAAAGCTTGGTTTGCAGTGGCAGTGGATGGCCAATCCTAAAGCTACCTGGTCATTTATGAATCCTTCCAACGGTTCGTTGCGGCTGTATTCCGACAATAAATTTGATAGCTCCCGCAACCTTTGGTTTGCTCCTAATGTGCTCCTGCAAAAATTTCCTGCCGACGAATTTACGGTTACCACAAAGCTCACTTTCAAGCCCAACGAAAAGCTGGTGAACGAGAAGGCTGGTTTAACCGTTATGGGTTTTAGTTACGCCGGTCTTGCTTTAAAAAGTACAAAAGTCGGGATTAACCTAGTTCAAATTTTGGGTAAGGATGCCGTGAAAGGCAATCCTGAAACGGAAAAGATCATTACTAAAATTACTAACCCAACTGTTTACTTTAGGGTAAAGGTTACCAATGGCGCCAAGTGCAAGTTCAGCTACAGCTTAGACGGGCAAAAGTTTGTTGAAGTTGGCGAAGTCTTCCAGGCCGAAGTAGGCCGTTGGAAAGGCGCCAAAGTAGGCATCTTTTGCACCCGCGAAACCCAGATAAACGATTCTGGTTTTGCTGATTTTGATTGGTTTAGGGTGGAGTAAAAATGTTATAGCGTAGAGGGAGATTTGGTTACACGCATCGGATTTTCAATCAACATCGTTGTGTCACTCACTTGTACGTTCTGTTCGTTACGCAGCAAAGCACTTGCTGATTTTGCCTGACGACAATCTGTGCGATATCGTACCGTGTTGTTCACTCGCCTCAAGAAAAGATCCACAAAGAACTAATAGATGAACGGATTGCGACGCAACGATGATCATTAATGCTCCTAAAGCTGGTACTGAAAAAAAGCTAAACAAAATGAAAACGGTAGCCGTTCTGGCTACCGTTTTCATTTAACTTAAAACTAAACTATTACCTCGGCTGTTGCTGCGCCCTTTGCATAGGATTGCCTCCTGTGCTTGCACCTCTTGCACCGGCCGGCGCTGTTTTAAATAATTCGAGACGCGTTGGTAAATCCCTGATCGGCCACATGCCATTTTCTTCATTAATATCTGCCGTTTCCTTGTACGGATCAAGGCGGACAGCGGTCACTTCCTTTTCCTTTATAAATACTTTGGTTACCTCGTTCTCATTCAATCTCCAGATCTCAGCCGGAATGTATTCTACCTGCTTGGTGCCATCTTTAAAAGTCCACTCAATAACAAGCGGCATTATCATACCTCCCCGGTTGCTAAATGTTAGCTGGTAATAATTTTTGTCGGCCCACTTTGCCAGGTTCTCAGTATCTCTTAGCATATCTGCACCACCACGTCCTCTTTGGGCAGCAGTTGGGTTAGCAGCGGCTTGCCTGTTTCTATAATAAAAGTCTTGTAGAGATGTATCAGTTGTGACCAACTGCTGCAAGGAATCCTGCCTATTGCGTATTTTGTAAGTCGGTTCAAAAGGAACAGCGGGATATTGCTGTGCAAAATTGCCATTATCTAGTTTAAACCATTTCACACTATCAAGGCTAATATCTACTGGTTGTGTTCCAAAGAACCAACCTCTCCAGAACCAGTCAAGGTCAGTTCCGCTTGCATCTTCCATTGTTCTAAAGAAGTCCGCAGCAGTAGGGTGCCTGAAAGCCCAACGGCGTGAGTATTCTTTAAAAGCAAAATCAAAAAGCTTACGACCCAAAATTGTTTCTCTCAAAAGGTTTAGCCCGGTAGCCGCTTTTGCATAAGCATTCGATCCTACGTTTGATACAGCGTCGCCTTTTGTCATTATTGGTTCAAGTTTGTCTTTAGGCAAGCGCATATAATCAGTGATCAAGTGAGCAGGTCCACGACGAGAAGGGAAATTAGGATCCAACTCCTGCTCGGTTAAGAATTGCACGAAAGAATTCAATCCTTCATCCATCCACCACCACTGCCTTTCGTCGCTGTTCACAATCATCGGGAAAAAGTTGTGACCGACTTCATGAATGATAACTCCAATAGCGCCGTTCTTAACTGCTTCGCTGTACGTTCCATCTGGTTCAGCACGACCAAAGTTCATAGCAAGCATTGGGTACTCCATGCCTATTGCCGCCTCTACAGAAATCGCAACAGGGTAAGGATAAGGTATTGTATGCCTTGAATAAACATCAAGCGTATGCGCAACAACTTTTGTTGAATAACGACGATAAATTGGGTAAGCCTCTTTGCCGTAATAGCTCATGCACATCACCTTCCTTCCTTCGATGTTTGCAGACATTGCATCCCAAACGAGGCGGCGTGAAGCATTGAATGCAAAGTCGCGCACATTCTGCGCTTCGTATACCCACGTTTCTTTTGTAGTAGCTTTTGTTCTGCTGGCAGCTAAAGCTTCATCAAGTGTAACCACTTCAACAGGCGCTTTTGCTGTTTGAGCCTGCTGCCACCTGCTGTATTGTGCCGGTGTAAGTACGCTTTTATAATTCTGGCACTCACCAGTTGCAGCAATAATATGATCAGAAGGAACCGTGATGCGAACTTTAAAATTACCGAAGGTTAAAGCGAACTCAGCTCCACCGGTAAACTGTAAAGTTTGCCAACCCTGGAAGTCGCTATAAACTGCAAGCCTTGGGTAAAATTGTCCAATAGAGTAGAGGTTGTTATTGTCCTCAGCAAAATGCTCATATCCGCCACGGCCATACCTGGTAAGTTTATCAGGTATCTTAAAGTTCCACTCAAGCTTTAAAGAAAAGCGTTGTCCTGCCTGTAACGGAGTTGGCAAATCAACCCGCATCATAGTTTGGTTAATGGTATAACTTAAGTTCCTGTTTAAACCATCGGTACACTTTGTAATGTTTATACCGTATCCTTCCAGCTTTCTTGCCGGCTCCAGGTTAGATAGTTTTGCATCTGTCATCTCGCCCTCGATCCTGTTGGTGCCGGTAAGATTGTTTCCACTGGTTGGGTTGTGGTAGTTCTCGTCAATCTGCAGCCAAATGTAGCTTAAAGGGTTCGGTGAATTATTATAGTAGCTAATAGTTTCGCCGCCTCTTAAAATATTGTTAGGCTCATCAAGTTCTACTGCTATATCATAGTCTGCCCGTTGCTGCCAATACCTTGGACCCGGTGCACCACTTGCCGTTCTGTATTCATTGGGTGTTGGCAAAAGGTAACTTAATTCCTCGAACCTGTTTGCGTGGTTCGAGCCCGGGTTATTTTGTTGCGCCGCTGCATCAATGGTTAGTAAAGAAAGCGATGCAATTACAAAGAATGATCTCATGTGTTTCTCGTAGTTGTTTAAAATGGTAATCGTTGTAGCGCCATGTGCAGGGCAACACTAAATATTCCCCCGCTAATAAAGATTAAATAGTCGCGCTTATTAACCTTTAAAAGATTTAGGCAAATTAATGAAACCAGTAATACAGCCAATACTATAATTATCTGACCAGCTTCCACGCCAATATTAAAACTGGCCAGTGGTATAAAAGTAGATTGCTCCCTTCCCAGCATCGATCGTAGCTGGTTACTAAATGCAAGGCCGTGAAAAAGGCCGAAAAACAATGCCAGGTAGTAGATAAAAGGCTGCTTATTTTTTCCGCTCGATTTCTTTACGTACAGGTTGGTGATTGATGTAACCAAAATGGTCACCGGTATAAAAAATTCTATCCACCGGCTTGAAAAAGATATGATGTTTAAAATACTAAGCGCAAGAGTGATAGAGTGGCCAATGGTAAAGGCTGTTATTAGTACCAGGAGTTTTCGCCAGTCAGCGAAAGTATAGCGAAGGCAAAGGGCAAAAATAAATAGGATATGATCGAGCGCCGCAATGTCGAGTATGTGCTGGTAACCAATTTTAAAGTATAAAGCAAAATCGTTCATCTGTTTTTTTTAATTATTCTACGCTAATTATTTCGCCTTTTATATTTTGTTGACGGGCTTCCTCCTTTCATAGCCTCATCGTTGTGTCACTCACTTGTACGGTTTGTTATTATGGCAACATCCACGAAGCTTAGAAAAGTCAAAAGTTAAAAGTAAAACAACCAAATGATTTAAAACTCATAAGAACAGCCATCCATTTAATGCTTGGCCAGTAAAGATAAAAAAGTACAAGAGTGCGACGCAAGAAAAGATGGGCGGAGAAATACTGCAGGTACCAAAAAGAATCCTTGGCGTTTATACGCTTACTAAAAGCAGCTAGGTTAGTACTGCATTGTGCAGTTTTTTGATTTTACATTTCCTCGTTTTTACTTTTTACTTTTGACTTTCAAAAATCCTACGATGGCAGGCACTTTATTTCAATGGCTTATTACACAATCCCTAATTTTATTGCACCCGTTTTATGTAAGTATGACGGAAATTTCGCATAACACGAAAGACAGAACTGTGGAAGTAAGCGTCCGCATTTTTACTGATGATTTTGAGAGCGCCCTGCAGAGAGATTGTAAATGCAAAGTGGAACTAACGAAGCCGGTAAACAAGGCCGAAATGGAAAAGTTGGTGAACAGCTACATCAACAACCATTTAAAAGTAAAGATTGACGGGCAAGTAAAAGCACTTGAATTTGCCGGCTTTCAACGGGAAAAAGAAAGTGTTTGGAATTACTTCCAGGTTAAAAATGTGGCCTCGGTAAATAAAATAGAAATTAAAAATTCGTTGCTGCACGAAATGCATGAAGAGCAAATTAACATGCTACATATTAAAGCAAATGGAAAAGATAAGATGGATAAATTAGATTATCCTAACCGTAACTACACCGTGGTTTATTGATTTTCTTCCATCTCATCTTTTATTTCCTGGGAAACAGTTACGAGAATTTTGTCGATTCTATGCCCGTCCATATCCATGATCTCGAAGATGAAATCTTTCCAGTTGAGTTGATCGCCGGACTTCGGAATTCTTTCAAGTTCATGCAGAATAAAGCCTGCAACAGTGTCGAAGTTTTGGCCGCCTTCGTTCATAAACTCGGTCTTCTCGAAATGGCTTAAGAAATCGTAGAAAGAAATCTGTGCGTCTATTAAGAAGGTGCCATCATCTCGCTTAAGGATCGAGTAATCGTCATCGCCACCTGGGGCAATATCTCCAACAATAGCTTCAAGAATATCGTTAAGGGTCATCATACCTTCAATGCTACCATACTCGTTTACAATAAAGCAACTGTTGATAGAACCTTTTTTAAACTTCTCTAATACCTGGTACACGCTGTTGTTCTCCGGAACAAATAGCCCCGGCTTCATTATGGAAGTAAGGGGAGTTTCATCCTTCGCAATCAGGATGTCTTTAATATTAATAATGCCTTCAATGTTGTCAATTGATCCCGTGCAAAGAGGGTAAGTGTTGTGTACCACTTCGCCCAGTTTTTGTTTTATGTCGCCCACCGTTTCGTTCATATTCATCCACACAATGTCGTTACGGTGCGTCATTAACGAGGTAATGTTACGGTCGCCTAAATGAAATACCCTTTCAATTATCTCCTGCTCAGTTTCCTCGATGGCTCCATGTTCTGTGCCTTCGCTTATCATGGCTTTTATCTCTTCTTCAGTAACCTGGCTATCGTTCTTTCTAATATTAAAAATGGTAGCGATTAGTGAAGTGCTTTTTGTAAGCAACCAAATAAAAGGATAGGTAATGGAGGTGACTACCCGCATTGGAGCAGCCATAAATTTGGCAATTGCTTCGGGCTTACTAAGGCCTATACGTTTAGGTACAAGTTCCCCAACTATCAATGATAAATAGGTGATGAGTATAACAACGATTGTAGTAGCAATGCCATTTTTATAAGGTTCTAAAGGCGGAAATTGCTGGATAAACCCCATGATGTTTTCCTTGATATGCTGACCAGAAAAAATACCGGTAAGTATGCCTATAAGGGTAATGCCTATTTGTACTGTTGAAAGGAAAGTGTCAGGATTATTAGCAAGATCAAGGGCGTTTTTAGCTTGCACATCGCCTTTTTGTGCTTGCACTTCAAGCTTGGTTTTGCGAGCCGATAGTAGGGCGATCTCGGCCATTGAAAACAGGCCATTTAAGATGATCAAACCTAAAATAATAAGAATCTCAGTCATTTGTAGTAATTGCCGCAAAACTACGGCAATAGAAAATTGATTTATTTATTTTCTATAAATACCAAGCCAACTCAATTTTAAGGCATGATATTTTTTTGAATGCCATATATTTGCGCCCCATTATGCAACAAAGAAAAAGAATCGGAATAATAGGTGCCGGCCCGGCTGGACTAACTGCTGCTTATTTATTATCGAAAGCCGGGCAAGAAGTAACAGTATTTGAAAAAGATCCAAAGTATGTAGGTGGAATTTCAAGAACAGAAAGTTACAAAGGCTACCATTTTGATATAGGTGGTCACAGGTTTTTTAGTAAGTCAAAAGAAGTGGAAGACTTCTGGACAGAAATACTTGGGGATGAGATGTTGGACCGCCCCAGGAGTTCAAGGATTTATTACAATAATAAATACTTCTCGTATCCATTGGTAGCAATGGAAGCTTTGCAAAAGCTGGGCATAGTGCAATCAACATTATGTGTAACGAGCTACCTAAAGGCAAAAGCATTCCCTATAAAAGACCCGAAGAATTTTGAAGATTGGGTAACCAACCAGTTTGGTAAAAGGTTATTCAACATCTTCTTTAAAACATATACTGAGAAAGTTT
>JAQBNN010000179.1 GCA_028288505.1 Segetibacter sp.
ATCAATTGCGAGCTCTCGTACCAGAAGGTATAGTTACCAGTAAAGATCTTGATCTTAGCCCTATCAACGTCAGCAACGTGGGTACAAATAGTATCTAAAAAGTGACGATCGTGGCTCACTACCAAAACAATGTTTTCGTAGTCCGCTAAAAAGTTTTCTAACCAGCCGATCGTTTCAATATCCAAACCGTTGGTCGGCTCATCCAGCAAAAGAATATCGGGATTACCAAATATCGCTTGGGCTAACAATACACGTACACGGAGGTTGCCAGGAATATCTTTCAGCAAACTTGCATGGTATTCTTCTTTCACACCCAATCCGCTTAGTAAACTTCCTGCCGCACTTTCTGCTTCGTAGCCACCCATTTCACCAAATTCACCTTCCAGTTCACCTGCACGCATACCATCAGCTTCGGTAAAATCTTCTTTAGCATAAATCGTTTCACGTTCATGCATCACTTCCCATAATTTCTTATGGCCCATTAGTACCGTATGCAACACTTGTGTGTCTTCAAATTCAAACTGGTTTTGCCTTAATACGGCCAGCCTTTCGCCAGGCGTAATCTCAACTGTTCCTTTATTCGGTTCAATTTCACCACTTAATATTTTTAAAAACGTCGACTTTCCAGCCCCGTTTGCACCAATAACACCATAACAGTTCCCCTTCACAAACGATAGGTTCACCTCGTCAAACAACACCCTTTTACCGTAGGCAAGGGTCACATTTTTTACACTGATCATGCTTATCCTTAATTTTTCGAGGCGCGAAGATACGTGATTGCAACCGTCAGGTAAAACGCTTGGATTAAATAGGTATTATTATTTTGTTACAAACGATAGTAATGCGATTAAGCAGCCGTAGCGTCGCACTCTTGTACTGTTACAAATCCATTTGAGTAGAGGCTTTAATCTTGCAACCAAGCCAGGTAGTAAGTTATAGAAATACCAGAAAATTAAATAATAGGTGCCTTGTATAATCTAAATAACTTCTACATCAAATACATTTTCAAAATTTCGTTTTACTTTTTCCTTTAAATCCTTCATATCTACCTTGCACCCCAACTCCTGCTCTAGCGAAGTCACCTGCTTATTCTGAATGCCACAGGGAACAATGTAATTGAAATAGTTGAGGTTGGTATTTACATTAAAGGCAAAGCCATGCATCGTAATCCAACGGCTGCACCTGATGCCCATTGCGCAAATCTTACGCTCTTTACCCTTTACGTCAGGATCAAGCCAAACGCCGGTTTCGCCGGCGCTTCTATATCCTTTTAGTCCGTACTCAGCCATTGTTAAAATGATTACTTCTTCAAGGCTGCGTAAATACCAGCCGAGATCGGTTTTAAACTTATCAAGATCAAAAATTGGGTAGCCTACCAACTGACCGGGACCATGAAAAGTGATATCGCCTCCGCGGTTGATCTTAAAAAATTCGATGCCTTTGCGTTCTCTATCCTCCTCGCTAATCAGTACGTGGCTAATATCACCACTTTTTCCAAGCGTATAAACGGGTTTATGCTCAACAAACAAAAGGCGGTGAATAGTTTCGGTATCAGAGACATTTTCCGAGGATTTTCTTGCCTCACTTTTATGGTTCACGTTTTCAGCGAGCAGTATTTCTTGGTATTCCCAAATAGCTTTATACGTTTGCTCGCTACCAAGATCCTCGAAAAATACAGGTTGCTTCATTTGGCAAAACTACAAGCATCTCCTGAAATCAAAACTCTTCAATTAGCAATCGCGTTACCTTTGCAGCTATTATGGTGGAAGAAATAGACGATTTAGCGGAAGAAACAGGAGGCGAAGAACTTTTTGAACAAAAGGTTATAAGAACCGATAAAGGACAGGAGCCTTACCGGATTGATAAATTTTTGATGAACCGGATTGAGGGCGCAACGCGCAACAAAATTCAGCAGGGTATAGAAGCTGGATTGGTGACGGTGAATGGACACCCTGTAAAACCAAACTTCAAAGTAAAAGCTAACCAGGAGATCATTGTTTACACATCAAACAACCCCGAGAATAGTGATGTTGTTCCTGAGCCTATTCCATTGGATATTGTTTACCAGGATGAGGCAGTGATGCTAATAAACAAACCTGCCGGGCTGGTAGTACATCCGGGGAGCGGCAATTATTCAGGTACTTTATTAAATGGGGTGGCTTATTATGTACAGCAGCAAAACCCAACTGTTAATGAAACTGTGCTGCCAAGGTTTGGACTTGTTCACAGGATTGATAAAAATACAAGCGGCTTGTTGGTTTTGGCCAAAACAAGTAAGGCTGCAGCTCATCTTGCCAAGCAATTTTTTCATCACACAATTAGTAGAAAATACGTGGCACTGGTTTGGGGTGATGTGCAGGAAGATGAAGGCACTGTAGTGGCCCACGTAGGAAGAAATCAGCGTTTTAGAAAGTTGTTTGATGCTTACCCAGAAGGAGAGCATGGTAAAGAAGCTATTACTCACTATAGAGTGTTGGAGCGATTTAATTATGTTACCCTGATAGAGTGCGTACTGGAAACAGGAAGAACACACCAAATAAGAGTTCACATGAAGCACATTGGCCACACTTTGTTTGGAGACACTACATACGGAGGAGATCGAATTTTAAAAGGAACGGTCTTTACGAAATACAAACAGTTTGTAGACAACTGCTTAAACATTTGCCCCCGGCAAGCGTTGCACGCAAAAACACTGGCATTTCAACATCCTGTAACAGGTGAACAAATAGCTTTTGAATCTCCCCTTGCTACAGATATTGAGAAAGTGATTGAAAAATGGAGGAACTATGTGCAATCCAAAACTGACTAATAGCCTTTGACCTTAAAACCTCTTCCCGGCTTTGGCATATTTAGCTACCAAGATTATTGTAACGTTTAGTACTATTAATTGCCTTCACTATTTAAGAACTAATAACCTTATGAGAAAAACTATTGTTGCTCTTTCTATGCTAATCTGCATAGGCATAGTTACCACTGCATTTTTTACTGATGCAAAAGAACTAGCACATAAAGAGAATGCGACCGATAGCAGCAGGGCCGAAAAGAATTATGCTAATTATTGTGGCGGATGCCATGGCGAAAGAATGGACGCCTTTGTTGACAGAAGGTGGAAACATGGCAGTACATCCAGCGATCTTTTTAAAGCTATAAAAGTAGGGTACCCTGATGAAGGTATGCCAGGCTTTGATACAACTTTTACTGATGATGAAATAAATGAACTGGTAGCTTACATAAAAACCGGGATTGAAAATGTTAGCCGGTATAATTTCACGGAACCAAACCGCTCCAATGTTTTTAAACATGAATCTCTTACCGTTAAATTAGATACGGTTTTAAAAGGTATTAATGTTCCCTGGGGAATGGCTTTTCTACCAAATGGTGATATGCTAGTAACCGAACGTGGAGGAAAAATTTACAGGGTAACAAAGTTTAGGAAAACACAAACTATAACTGGCGTACCGGAAGTAGTGGCAGAAGGCCAGGGAGGATTAATGGATATAATTCTTCATCCTAATTTTAAGCAGAACAACGTGCTTTATATATCATACTCGAAAGGAAAGAAAACAAATAACGGCGTACTAGCAACGACGGCAATAACAAGAGCTGTACTGCAGGGAAATGTATTAACCCAACAAAAAGTAATATTTGAAGCGCAACCTTACTCAAGAACAAGGCATCACTATGGGTCACGGTTTGAATGGGGGAAAGATGGATTTCTATATTTTTCAGTAGGCGAACGTGGAAATGAAAAAGAAAATCCACAGGACCTGAAACGACATTCAGGAAAGGTGCACCGCATTAAAGAGGACGGTAGCATTTCTGCAGATAATCCTTTTGTAAATACCCCTGGTGCAATGGCTTCTATTTATTCTTACGGGCATCGTAACCCGCAGGGAATGGCGATACACCCTAAAACAGGTGAGATCTGGACCCATGAGCATGGACCCCGAGGAGGTGATGAAATAAACATAATTCGGAAAAGTAAAAACTATGGTTGGCCTGTTGCTTCTTACGGCTTAAATTATAATGGAACTGTATTAGCAAAAACTTCAACCAGGGAAGGAATTGAGCCACCTTTACTTTATTGGATACCCTCGATTGCACCATCGGGAATGGCATTTGTAAAAGGCAACCGATATAAAGAATGGAAAGACGGATTGCTGGTTGGTTCTCTAAGGTTTAAATACCTTAATCTTTGTACCCTTAAAGGGGACAAAGTAGTTAAGCAGGAAATCCTACTTAAAAATATTGGACGTGTAAGAGATGTGCGAATGGGCCCTGACGGTTTTATTTATGTAGCAGTTGAAAGCCCAGGTGCCGTGGTTAGGCTCTTACCAGTAAGAGATTAGCTGACCCTGTGATGACTTATTGCAAACTTGTGTTGTTGTATCTTTTTTTTCAGCCACATAGCTAAGGCAGCAGGTGACTTGTATGCCTTTTGGGCGAATTGAAAACGAATAGTACAAGTGAGTGACACAACGATGTTTAATAGTAGTAAAAAAGCTGGTTCATAAAAAGCCACCTGAAGTAACAACAGGCGGCTTTTTGTTTATACATACAAAATTACATTGCGATGCTTTTTAGCAAGGGAAATTGCTCGCTAACTGTTTTATCTATGCGCGGCATGGTGGCCTCTTGATCTTGTTGAAGCCGCCTGGTTACATGTTCTATTACCTTTTCCACCTTATCGGAGAAGAAAACAATGAACACATTGGGTTTTGCATTATCGAGAGCGAAATCAATAGCGGTGGTTTCGCAATCCATTTCAGAGATCTTGATTTTTTTACTTACTTTCCTGATGCCTTCTTTTAGCAGGTCGTTTATTTCCTCGACACTTCGGCCGCGTTTATCATCATCCTGCCTGATAATTATTTCATCGAACATGTTTGCGGCAACTGTTCCGACTGCCACAATATCTTCATCTCTCCTATCGCCCACTCCAGCAATAATGCCTATTCTTTTCGATGCTTTCATCGATTTTATAAATTCGCCAACCGCTTGTATGCCATGTGGATTGTGGGCATAATCGACCATTACATTGAAGTTGCTGAATTTGAACATGTTCATACGTCCTGGTGTAAGTTGCGGCGACGGAACAAAACTTTGGAGCGACTGCTTAATAACATCTATACTGATATTTGATACATAAGCGGCCAGGGAGGCACCGAGTACATTTGCAATATTAAATCTTGCCTTACCATTAAAAGTGATTGGTATGTTTTGCACCTTTTCAACCTTGATTTTTTTACCCTTATGAAGAATGGTAACATAGTTGTTTGAAGCAATAGCGGCAAGGCCTCCTTCAGCAGCATGTTTTATAATTCTTTCGTTTTTTTCATCTACAGCAAACAGGGCAACCTTGCATTCAAGTTCTTCCCGCATCTGGTAAACCAGGTCATCTTCGGCATTCAGGATCGCATACCCGGTCTCCTTTACAGACTCTGCTACTACCGCTTTTACCTTTGCCAGCTTTTCTATGGTATCAATTCCACCAATACCTAAATGATCCTCAGCAACATTGGTTACTATGGCTACATCACTACTTTGAAAACCTAATCCAGATCGAAGTATACCACCGCGGGCACATTCGAGAACTGCTAAATCTACAGAAGTATCCTTTAAAACAAACTGTGCTGACGTTGGCCCCGAGCAGTCACCAGAAACAACCTTTTCTCCATTGAGATAAATGCCTTCGGTGGTGGTATAACCAACACAATAACCGGCCTGCTTGGTGATGTGAGCGACCATTCTGCTTGTAGTCGTTTTTCCATTAGTGCCTGTTACTGCTATGATGGGAATACTTGTAGGCTTATCTTTCGGAAACAGCATATCTATTACACAGCCTGCAACATTGCGGTGTTTACCGGTTGTTGGTTCGAGGTGCATTCTAAAACCGGGGCCTGCATTTACTTCTATCACCGCTCCACCTGTTTCAGTAACCGGCCTCTCCAGGTCTGTTGCTATAATGTCTATCCCGCAAATATCTAGACCGATTACCCTTGCTATTCTTTCAAATAGAGCCACGTTCTTTGGATGCACCTGGTCGGTAACATCAGTAGCAGTGCCGCCCGTGCTTAGGTTGGCAGTATGTTTCAGGTGCATCTCTTCTCCCTCGGGTAAAACGGTTTCAAGAGTGTAACCTTTCTTTCCCAGCATTTCCATTGCAGCAGCGTCCACTAAGATTTCGGTGAGCATGTTATTATGTCCTTCACCTCGCTTTGGATCCTTGTTGGTAATATCAATTAGCTGTTGAATAGTATGTTGACCATCGCCAATAACTGCAGCTGGTGTTCGTAAAGCAGCAGCCACAAATTTGTAGTTAATAACAAGCCCTCTGAAGTCTTTACCCGTTATATAACTTTCGCATATTATAGCTTTTGAGTATTTTCTGGCAATCTCCATTGCTACAAGCGCCTCCTCAATCGAATTAATATTAGTGGTGGCGCCTTTACCGTGGTTGCCATCCAAAGGTTTAATTACGACCGGGAAACCAATAGATTCTACTGCTGTACGCAGATCTTGCTCGTCATATATTATCTCGCCTTTAGGAACCGGCACTTCAGCCTGGTCGAGGATACTTTTGGTAGCATCTTTATCACCGGCAAGTTCTACCGCAATGTTACTGGTTGTGCTTGCTACTGTTGCTTGTATCCTTTTTTGGTGCACGCCATAACCTAACTGAACTAACGATGATTTATCTAATCTTATATAAGGTATTCCTCTCTTAGCTGCTTCTTCAACAAGCGATCCGGTGCTTGGGCCAAACTTATCGTCTTCATAAATCCACTTAAGTTCCTGAATGTCTTTGGCAAGATCGTATTCTTCTCCTTTTATCAAGGCTTCTACGATTCTTACTGATGCTTCTGCCGCATATTTTCCTGCCCTTGCCTCCAGGTATGAGAACACTACGTGATAAACTCCGTCTTTTCCTGTTGATCTTGTTCTTCCAAAACCGGTCTCCATGCCGGCGAGTGTTTGTATCTCTAATGCTACATGTTCAATTATGTGCCCCAACCATGTTCCTTCATCTACACGGTGAAAAAATCCGCCGGGCACTCCTTCTGAGCACCTGTGCGTATATAAAGAAGGAAGTAATTGTTTTAGTCTTTCAGGAAACCCTGTTATCTTATTCGAGGGACAGTCCTCCATTTCTTCCAGGTTGAGGGTCATCACAATCAGCTTCTGCCTGCGAATGGACCAAATATTCGGACCATTCATCGTTCTGATACTTTCGATTTTCATATGTAGTTTATTTCTACAGTATTTAAAGAAAAACTCATACCAACTTGTTCAACCGTTAAAGGCTAAACATAGATTTTATTCCAACAAGTAAGTGCTGTGGCATGTTTTTTAAGGCCATAGTTGAAACATCATTATGACCAAACCTAACGGTTTCTTAGTAGCGGTGGGAGGTGCAGAAAATAAGGGTATTGCTGATGTAAATGATACAACAGGAGAGAAACACCTTAATGCATTCCAAATCGGTGTACTAAGTAGTATTACCCGTTTGGTAAAAGAATGTCCCGTTGTTGAAGTTATCACATCTGCGTCCTCTATTCCCAACGAAACCTGGGCGTTGTATAATGAGGCTTTTAATAAACTTAACTGTAAATATGTTGGGCACTTAAACATTCGCCGCAAAGAGCAAGCCGACACGCCTGAATACTTACAAAGGATAAGAGAATGCAACTGCGTTATGTTTTCCGGAGGCGACCAGCTACGTATTTGTTCCATTCTCGGAGGTACTAAACTCGTTGAAATACTCAAAGAAAGGTTTAATAGAGAGAATTTTGTAATTGCAGGAACCAGTGCCGGCGCAATGGTTATGAGTAACCCGATGATTTCAAGGGGAAGAGCTTCCCTGGCGCATCTTAAAGGCGAGGTAAAGATTAGCAGCGGCCTCGGCTTTTTGCAAAACATTATTATCGATACTCATTTTGATAAACGTGGTCGGTTCAACAGGCTTGCGCAAACCATTGCTGCACATCCTGGAATTACCGGTGTTGGCCTTGGTGAAGACACAGGGGTTATCATATCAGATGGCGAACATCTTAAAGCCATTGGTATAGGTACCGTCACAATTGTAGATGGAACGAACATCAGGCACAACAATATTACAGACATTAAGGTTGGAAAACCTATTTCAATTGAAAATTTAAAAGTGCATTTGATGAGCAATGGCGACATGTATAATTTAACAACAAGGCATTATGAAGGAGGCGAGTTTGACCCTGAAAAGTAATTCTGTTCAATTATTAGCGGTTAAATAAGGAAATTTTTTCCTCAATAATATATTAAATACGCTTAAAATATGAGGCTGCATTTTGGTACAAGCAGTAGTACTTAGTTCAACTTTGCTTGCGTCGCACTCTTGTACTGCACAAGTTGGTTTAACAGTGGCTAAAAAAATTAAGATAAATCGTTAACAAGCTAAGAGGAATAAAAAGACGAATAACAAAAATAAATAGCGATATGGAAAAAAGAAACATCAATTCTTGTCCGGAACCTAAGGGAATATTACTGGTAATTGGCGGAAGAGAAAATAAAGGCGATGAAAGCAGTAAAAATTTACTCCCCAAAGATGCTGAAGACTTTGCTATTTTAAAAGAGTTTATTGGGTTAATAAAAAAAGAAAATTCAATAATAGAAGTATGTACCACACCAAGCGGGGTAGCAGATGAATCATTTGAAGAATACGAAAAAATTTTTAAAGAACTAGGCGCAGGAACTGTAAGGCATCTTCACCACAATACGAGGCTGGTAAGTTTAGACGAAAGTTTAGCAAAGAGAGTTAATGAAGCAGACGCATTCTTTTTTACAGGTGGCGATCAATTAAAACTAACATCGCGCTATGGAGGAACCGATTTTTTAAGCCGGGTAAAAAACCGGTATATCAACGAGGAAATTGTAATTGCAGGTACCAGCGCCGGAGCTATGGCAATGAGTACGCCAATGATTTATGCCGGCAACGAAAAAGTGCAGCAAATAGGCGGACAAATTAAAATAACCACGGGTCTAGAATTCTTAAAAGACATTTGTATAGATACCCATTTTGTTGAAAGGGGAAGGTTTGTAAGAATGGCCCAGGTAATTGTTACAAATCCTGGATGCATAGGTATAGGCATAGAAGAAGATAGCGCCATTATTGTACGCAATGGACTAGATGCTGAGGTAATTGGCACAGGAATCATCATCATTATTGATGGGTTTAATATAACACAATCAAATGTTGAAGAGTTTACAAGCGATGAACCTATATCTATAAGAGACCTAAGGGTACATATCCTAAAAAGAGGTGACAAATATTCTATCCCACAACCAAACCCACCTCATCATTAATATTGCGCCATCAGTAAGTTAAGTAATACTAGTTCTCAACCATTTATAGCTTAGTCGGCATTGCTCTTGCATAGTAATGTAAAACCAAAGCAATGAAGAGCGATGCTGATTCTATTTATACTGCACTTACAAAGGCCATCGCTTTTGCGACAGGTGTTATAATCTTCCTTTGGGTTCTATTTAAGATCTATACAATTGTGTTGTTGTTACTTTTTGCAATAATAATGGCACTCGTTATAAACGCACCGGTAACATGGCTTGAAAAAAAGAAATTAAAAAGAGGGATTGCAAGTTTAATTGTGTTTGGAATTATACTCCTGGTGTTTAGTTTGCTGGGTTGGCTTGTTATTCCTAAAGTAAATAAAGAACTTAATAACCTTATATCCAACCTGCCGGGCTATGCTAACCAGTTAAGTAAGAACATTT
>JAQBNN010000212.1 GCA_028288505.1 Segetibacter sp.
AGCCCCGCAAGCAGGGCTACACTAGATAGACTATCCGTCGAAATATCGCCGTTAGCCTTCTTTTGGCTTACGCAAAAATAATCTTTTGCCATAATAATTTGGAAGCAAAGACAGTACCTTGTACTTTTTGTTCGTTAGGAAACTGCTCTTAACTATAAGCTCAGCACTTGAAGATTGGTGTAAATCCGGAAACAATATTTTAGTAAAGATTTACAGTACAAGAGTGCGACGCAAGGATGTGAAATAGCAATCCTTTGCCTGGCTTATAAAATTTCTCTGCTTTGGTTGGAGCTTAGCCTCGTAAAGCTGCCTGTTAACGCAGCCATCCCTCCTACAAGGCCTCCAACTAAAGCTGTAATAAAAATCAGCAAAATATAATTACCACCCAGCGGAAGAACATTTGCAATCTTAGTTGCTAGCAAGTGATCGTTGGTATAATCAATATAAAACGATTGAATGCCCCACAAAAGAAACAAGGCAAGAAAGCCTGTAATAAAAGCAAGTAATGCCTTTTGATGAATGAAGACAGACACAATAAAAGCAGCAACAGCAATAATCCACCACGGAAAAAACAAGGAGCCTGCGAAGCTAAGAAGTGCAGTAACTATTAAAGCAGCAATAAATTTCATACTAAAGTTTTAAGCTTTGGAAAAAGTCATTTTCCATTTTGTTTGTTGGTTGTTTTTTGCTTCGTCGTGGGTTAGGAACAATAGTGTATAATATTTTCCTTGCGCCCATGTATCTATAAAATCATCATAGTACTTACTACCGGCGTTACCGCTTTGCCCACCGGGTATAATGCCGTAAGCTTCTATCTTATCGGTAAGATGAACGATCATTCGCCAACCAGGACCATGCGTAGATTTGGTAGCATTAATAATATGCCTGCCACCACCAATAGGCAAGTGAAGCTTGCTTAATGCAGGTAAGCGTAACAAGTGTCGCACGCCGGTATCTTTATACTTACCCCACTTTAATCGTTGTTCACCTTCAAGCTTTTTCAATTGTTTGTAGGCTAACTTAAACGACTGTAAGCATATTTCGGGTAGAGTTTCAATTGCCGGCGTTTGTATGTTATCTACAAACTTGAATGCACTGTCTCTTAACAACGCTTCAACTAAAGTTCCTTCATCAGGCCAACGTAAGGGAAGTTGTGTCTGACTGAATTCATCACTCCAAACCGCAGTTTCTAAGCTATCTATCCAGGCAGCAAAGATGGTTGGCCCTTCCTCATTAATATCATTTCGAAGGTTCCAGGTTCTAAGCTTCGTTAAGTAGTCACGCTCTTCTCCGGTAAGCCTTGTATCATCAATGTTTTTTAGCAGCAAAGGCCTTGCTGTTTCTGCAAAAACGTTATAGTTATCTGTTTGTAAACGCTGCATGTCAGTTGGCGTAATAGCAGACATGTTATTTAATTTCCTGTTGATGATCATGCCCCTGTAAAGGTCAAAATCTCCATTCATATAATATGGATAAGTTGCATCAACGGGTCGTTGGTTTGCACTACTAACAAAGCCTCTTTCAGGGTTTACAGAAGTTGGATTTTCATCAATCGGAATGTAAGCCTTCCACATATAACTTGAATCAATTCCCGGCATTACAAAATCGCCTTGCCTTCTCCACTTAGCAACAAAGCGCCCTTGCTGCCTTATTGCAACAGTGCCACGCTTTGAGGCGAACAAGAAATTTTGCCCCGGACAACCAAAAGTTGAAATAGCACCAATAAAGTCATTAAAGTTTTTAGCACGATTCAATTTATAAAAAGTAGATCCCTCATCCGTTGATTCATGGGCCTGCCATCTTACGGCGTAGGATTTATTGTCTTTAAATTTGTTTGCGTAGTGCCTGTCGTACATAACGGGACCAAACACGGTCATTGCAATATTTTCAACTACTTCACTTCCATCTTTTACTTTAATTACTTCCTTTCTAAAAGTTGATTTCTGCCACTGCCCGTTAAACTTATACTCCTGCATGGTTGTATCTCTAAACTCAATCTCAAAATAGTCCTTCACATCTCTTGATGCGTTAGTAACACCCCATGCACAACTGTCATTGAAGCCTATAATAATAGAAGGAGAACCAGGAAATGTAACGCCATACGCGTTGAAATTAGGCGTGCTTATCTGCATCTCGTACCAAATTGCCGGAAGGTTTAAACCAAGGTGCGGATCGTTGCATAAAATAGGAGCACCGCTTTTTGTTTTAGTACCGGCGACTGCCCAGTTATTGCTTCCGTTATCTCTGTCGGGGCGGTTAATAAAAGGTGCCTGGATCGAATCAAGAACATTGTAATAAAGTGAATCAGCGCTTGAAGGTTTTGATACAGTTACTCCCGCTTGCGGGAACGCTGTTCCTTTTGGTACTATTGGGTCAAGCGAGTCTGCTACCATAGGATAAAGCATTTCAATATCTGCAGCGGAAAAAATATTTTTAGCATTGGTCATTTCAAAATCCCAGTCGCCACCGGCAAGATCAAAAGACATATACTTTAAGAACAGCTGCGTTTTTAAATTGTTCCATGGTTCAGGTTTGTAGTTAAGCAACTTATACTCTAACGGATATTTATTTGCCGGCAGTGCATTAATATAACTATTTACTCCTGCGGTGTATGCATCGGCAGTTGCTTTCGAAACAGGGTTGCTTTCCATTGCCTTTAAAGACTGCTCTGCACCGTAAACCATCCCCAGTCTTCTAAACATTTTATCGATAGCTAAAAAATCACTACTACCCGATTTTGCTCCCAGTATTTCACTCAATCTTCCTGCCGCCGCATGTGTCTGAAATTCCATTTGCCACAACCTAAATTTTGCATGCAGGTATCCTTGTATAAAATATGCATCATGATCATTATCAGCATAAACGTGGGGAACAAGACGTTCGTCAAAATACACTTCTGCTTTCCCTTGTAATCCTGCAAGTTTAAGGTCAGCATTAAAGTCAGTGTTTGCAGCTTCAGCATTTTGCCAAAAGCCATTTTGAGGACTTAAGAAAGCACCAAGGCAAGGCGTTTTGCTTTCACCAGTCGGTATCTGGATATTTAAAACAATTATAAGCGCTACAGTTATTGCTGCACAAATAATAAACGAAACAATTCTCATGGTAAAGCAATTAGTGGCTCAAAATACATTTTTTTTAATCTTGGTCGATTATTAAAACAGCTACTATCACAAGTAACATTTATTATAGAGCTTGTAATACCAGCATTTGTTTTTCATAGCATCATCGTTGCGTCGCAATCACTTTATCTTTTAGTACAATGATCAGCTAAGGGTGCGACTAAAAAGGGCCTAACTTGTTGGAGACTCCAAGCCGGGGTAAACCTTTTATAGTTACATTTAAACACCAACAACTAAGAGTATTATGAAATTATTTTTACTTCTCCTGCTTATATTAATCTCCGCCCCTATTTTTAGCCAAACCTATTCAAGTACCTGTACGGCTACAGGGGACATGGAGGGTATCTATCGTACAGATGCGCAACGTTTGGCTATTACCAGGCTTCAGCAAATAAATTCTCCTCTTAAGGACAGCGTCGTTATTTCAGCAATAACTACCGACTCAATTTCAAGAGTGCTTTATGCTATAGAAAACATGCAATGGTCGCCCTTAAAGGACACAATCATGAATCTTTTTGGTTTTCGCAATTTTAATAAGAATGTTGATTTCGAATCAGACTCTTCTCATATAATATCTACAGGGTTGACAGGCGCAAGGCCTCGATTGAAGCTGCTTAGCGTAACAGTAACCAACAATTCCCCGTGGGGCATCAGCTGGGCGGCTGGTAATTATTATGCTACCCCTAACGATACCATAAACCGGCTTATGAATCTTTATGGCTTGCAGGTAACTCCTATTGCTCCTCAATACCAAATTTAACCGGATAAAAAAAGGTACAATGTTACTAGCACATACAACCTCAATTCAGAGGCGTTGGCCGCACAGTTCGCTGCTGTTTCAGGCATCTACCATGCCAGTGCCGAGGGTTACGGAGGAGACAATAATAATATAACAGTACAATTTCAAGGTGATGGAATAGTAGCAAGGTACAGGAACGGTTGTGGAGATTGCCCTGCAGGTTGCACCTATTCAACTACCTGGACTTTTAAAGTTTTCACTAATACAGACTGCCGTGTAGAATACTTGGGCCGCATACCAAATGCAGATGGCGAAACTGCTTATCAAAGAGTTTGCACACGTGGTACTGTTTTACCAATTTCTTTTGTTGATGTATATGGTTCAATTAAAAATGGCAAAGCTATTTTAGAGTGGAAAGTAGCAGGAGAAGAAAACTTGGCTAAATATGATGTAGAAGACAGCCCAAATGGGATTGATTTTACAACCGTTGGCTCCGTAAAACCTACCACCGGTTCCGCAGCTACAAAAACATACACATGGCAGGGCAAAGATGAAGTGAACGTTGCTAGGTACTATAGAATAAAATCAGTAAGCATTAATGGTGGCGCAACCTACAGCAAGATTATTAAGTTAGGGCTCAGTGCAGGCACGTTGTCAATAAACGTAAAACCTAACCCGATACAGGGCAATAAGATCAATATTGAGATTAACAACGCCAAAGGCGCTTATTCAGTGGCAGTATACAATATGCAAGGCGTTACAATTTTTACAAGGACAGAAAGTGTAACCGCAAATGCTCATTCAACAGTTATTAACCTTCCGGCCTCTACGCCAAAAGGAAGTTACCAGTTAGTACTACAAAACAGTGGGCAGCTAGTTAAGAAAGTAATAGTTGTTCAATAGCCGAATGGAATTACCGACAGTACAAGAGTGCGACGCAACGATGTTGAAGAGAGAAAGAATGTTGAAACCAAAAAATTCCCCTTTAAGATTTTAAAGCTTACTGATATTTGCAACTGTAAAAAAGTAAAGCAGCTAGCATGGAAGAAGCTTCAGAATACCAAAAAAATATTTTAGGACTACAACTACCAACCGACCCCCGCTGGGTAAACCTGGCTGAAATTTCATTGCAGGAAATTTTAACTGACCATGCCTTTTGCGAACAGAAGGCCGCTACAAGTTGCATTTCTTTAATTCAGCGGTACAGCGATAAAGATAAATTGGTAAGCGAGTTAGCACCTATAGTAACAGAAGAATGGGGGCACTTTAGGCTGGTATTAGCAGAACTTAAAAAACGCGGACTGAGCCTGGGCAAGCAACGCAAAGACGAGTACGTAAATAAATTATTACAGTTTAAAGTAAAGGGCGGATCAGAAGAAGATTGGCTGCTCGATAACCTTTTGATATTTGCTTTGATTGAAGCAAGGAGCTGCGAACGTTTTAAAAGATTAAGTGCAGGATTAAACGACACTTACCTAAGCAATTTCTATCGCCGCTTTATGGAAAGTGAAGCAGGCCACTACGTTCTTTTTATTGAATTGGCAGAAACATACGTCAACAGGCAAAAGGTTAGAACGCGCTGGCAGCAGTGGCTACAGTACGAAGCAGGCGCAATGAAGGAACTTGAAGTACGAGGTGATAGAATACATTAAAGCAACTTACAGAACAAAAAAAATCCCGGGTTGTAACCCGGGATCCAATACAAGTAATTCTAATTGATTACGAAGATTTTTTAGCTGCAGCCTTTTTAGGAGCAGCGACAGCTTTTTTAGCAGCAGCTTTTTTAGGAGCAGCGACAGCTTTTTTAGTAGCGGCTTTTTTAGGAGCAGCGACAGCTTTTTTAGCAGCGGCTTTCTTAGGAGCAGCGACAGCTTTTTTAGCAGCGGCTTTCTTAGGAGCAGCGACAGCTTTTTTAACAGCAGCCTTTTTAGGGGCGGCGGCTTTCTTTGCAGCGGCTTTTTTAGGCGCAGCAGCTTTTTTAGCGGCAGCCTTTTTTGGAGCAGCTTTTTTTGCAGTTGCCATGTTTTTAAAATTTAATGGTTAGTAAATATCCATTAAAAGTAAAAATAATTTTGCAACTACAAAAATAATTATATAGTAACTGGTTCAGTAGCAACAGAAACGGTCGTTCTATCGTTCCTACCTTTCCTGAATTCTACTAATCCATCAGTTAATGCAAACAAGGTAAAGTCTTTACCTACACCTACATTCTTACCAGGATGGTAAGTAGTACCACGCTGACGAATAATGATATTACCGGCAATAGCTGGTTGACCACCATATATTTTAACACCTAAACGCTTGCTTTGTGAATCGCGGCCGTTTTTTACGGAACCTTCACCTTTTTTGTGAGCCATGGCTAATGATTTTAAAAATTTAAGATTGCAATTTTTTCAAGATGAATTTTAGTCAAGACTAAAATCAGCACATGAAAAATTTACGCAATGCTTTGGATTTTAATTTGTGTGTAATGTGTACGGTGACCCTTCTTTTTACGGTAACCTTTTCTTCTTTTCATTTTAAAAGCAATTACTTTATCGCCTTGAATAAGATCGTTAACGATCTCAGCGGTAACAGTTGCTTTAACACCGGCACCAGAAGCAATGCTTCCATTATCGTCTGTAAACAGCACTTCGCTGAATTCAACTTTATCTCCGGTTTTACCTTGCAGGTGAGGTACGTATAAGCTTTGTCCAGCTTGTACTCTAAATTGTTGTCCTGCGATTTTTACTACTGCAAACATAACTTCTCCAAAATTAGGAGCGCGAAGGTAGGGATTTAGCAGGAAATAAAGTCAACAAAACTTTAAAAAATCTAAAAATAAACTTCCTGTCTGCAGCTTTGCCTCTTAGCATTAAGCTTACCTTGCTGCGCGAAAATAATGATTTTCCATCACGGTTTCCTTATTTTTGCCGCCCGGTTAAGCTTACGCAAATAATTATGAACGTAAAATCTTTTTTGGCAAAACCCTTTGCCTCATACATATATAATCAAATAAAGAAAGGATCTGAAACAGCGATAAGTGATCAGGATAATATATTTAAGAGCCTAATTAAAACCGGTAAAAACACCGAATTTGGTAAGGAGCACCAATTTGAAAATATAAAATCATACGACGATTTTAAAAGTGCTGTTCCTATTCGTGACTACGAAGAGTTTAAACCATACATAGAAAAGATTAAAGAAGGCAAGCATAATATTTTATGGAAAGGTAAACCGCTTTACTTCGCCAAAACCAGCGGCACTACAAGTGGCATTAAGTATATCCCTATTTCTAAAGATTCTATTTCCAACCACTTAAACTCAGCAAGAAATGCATTGTTGTGCTACATGGCAATTAGTGGCAATTACGATTTTGCAAGTGGGAAACTTATTTTCTTAAGTGGCTCCCCTGTACTAGAAAGAATAGCAGATATACCTACGGGTCGCCTGAGTGGAATTGTAAATCACCACATCCCTAGCTACCTGCGCACCAACCAGATGCCCAGCTACGAAACCAACTGCATTGATGATTGGGAAACTAAGCTGGCAAAGATTGTTGATGAGACTATAGACAAAGACATGACCCTCATCAGCGGCATCCCACCCTGGATGCAGATGTACTTCGACCGGTTAACAGAAAGATCTGGCAAAAAAATAAAAGACTTATTTCCCAATTTCCAGGTAATGGTGCATGGTGGTGTAAACTTCGAACCCTACAAAGCAAAGCTTTTTGATACCATTGGAAAAGAAGTCGATTCCATTGAAACCTTTCCTGCTTCTGAAGGCTTCTTTGCTTTCCAGGACGATTACCGGGTACCAGGCTTACTCTTAAATACCAATTCCGGTATATTTTTCGAGTTTGTACCTGCAGGAGAAATCTTCAATGAAAAGCCGACGCGCCTTTGTTTAGCTGACGTAAAAGTTGGAGAAAATTACGCCCTTGTCATTAGTAATAATGCAGGGTTGTGGGCCTATAACATTGGCGACACGGTACGGTTTATAAGTACTAAACCGTACAAATTGGTCGTTAGCGGAAGAACCAAACATTTTATTTCAGCTTTTGGCGAACATGTGATTGGCGAAGAGGTAGAATCGGCGTTGCAAAAGGCAGCAGCACTAGAACAGGTTAGCGTAACAGAATTTACTGTAGCTCCCTTCATTGCAAAAACAGGTGAAGGAAAAAGCTACCACGAGTGGTTTATAGAATTTGAAAACCCTCCGGCAAACCTTGAAAGTTTTAGGCAGAAGGTTGACGATAACTTAAGAAATAAGAATGTTTACTACGATGATCTTATCGCGGGAAACATTTTAGAAAGATTAAAAATTACACCGGTTCGCAGAAACGGGTTTATTGATTATATGAAGAGCATTGGCAAATTAGGAGGCCAAAACAAAGTGCCTAGACTTAGTAATGATCGTAAGCTTGCAGATGCGCTGCAACCCTTCATTAACTAAATGTTTTGTTTTCGATTTCTTTGAACAATTACCTTTATCCTGACTAAATGAGAGAAATGTCGCAAAAAAGAATAGCAATTTTTGGCTCAACTGGTTCCATTGGCACACAGGCCTTGGAAGTAATTGCAGCCAATCCCAATATATTTTCAGTTGAAGTACTAACTGCACAAACAAACGATGAATTACTAGTACAACAGGCTTTCAAGTTTAAGCCAAACGTAGTTGTAATAGGCGATGAAAGAAAATACACCAAAGTAAAAGATGCTTTAGCTGGTACAGATGTAAAAGTTTTTGCTGGTGAAAAAGCATTAGAAGAAGTTGCTGCATTAGATATATATGATCTTATGCTTGCAGCTATCGTAGGCTACGCAGGCCTTAAACCTACTTTAGAAGCATTAAAAAATGGCAAGCCGGTAGCACTTGCTAATAAAGAAACATTAGTGGTAGCAGGCGACATTGTAATGCAAACCGCAATGGAAAAAAGAGTGCCGGTAATACCAGTTGATAGCGAGCATTCAGCCATTTTTCAATGCCTTGTTGGTGAAACCCGTAACAGGATTGAAAAAGTAATTCTTACAGCAAGTGGTGGACCTTTCCGTGGTAAGAAGCCTAACTTTTTGGTTAATGTAAAAAGAGATCATGCACTGCAACATCCTAACTGGACGATGGGTGCAAAGATTACAATTGATAGCGCAACTCTTATGAACAAAGGGCTTGAGATGATAGAAGCCAAGTGGCTCTTCAACTTAAAGCCTGAGCAAATACAGGTTGTTATACATCCGCAAAGTATCATTCATAGCATGGTGCAGTTTGAGGACGGAAGCATTAAAGCACAGATGGGTGTGCCCGACATGAAGTTGCCAATCCAATATGCTATGGCTTTTCCGCAGCGCTTGCCCAACGATTTTCCAAGGCTCAATTTCCGTAACATGAACACGCTTTCTTTTGAGGAGCCCGATGTAAAAACATTCCGCAATCTTGGGTTGGCGATCGAGGCTTTGGGTAAAGGCGGTAACATGCCTTGTATTTTAAATGCAGCGAACGAGATTGCGGTGTATGCATTTTTGCGCAACCGCATAGGCTTCCTTGATATGACGGAGGTTGTAGAGCAAACGATGACCAAGATATCGCACATTGAAGCACCTACACTTGAAGAGTATTTTGAGAGTGATGGCGAAGCCCGTAGTTTCGCGGCTTCTTTAATTCAGATGTAGACTACTGTTTCAACGTTTTACAACTAAAGTTTAAAAGAATTGTTTTAAGAGACTTATGGAGCCAACAATATATCTTTTCTCATCGTCCGTTGCGTCGTACTCTTGTACCGTATATCATTACTGAAAATTTAAGCGAATGTTGCACTATTTGCTTGCTGATAAAATAGGAATTCGGAGTTGCAAAAAGAACTAATAGTACAAGTGAGTGACACAAGGATGTTGAATGAAGAAACGAAGCAGATAACAAAATTATATAACAAAAAAATTAGTCCTTTTAAGGGCTTTAAGTATGACATTATTAGCGATTGACTGGAGTAGTGTAGCAGTAAAAACAGGACAGTTTATTTTATCTTTTTCTATACTGGTTGTATTGCACGAGATGGGCCACTTTTTTCCGGCTAAATGGTTTAAGTGCCGGGTTGAAAAGTTCTATCTTTTCTTTAACCCGTGGTTTAGTTTGTTTAAAGTTCAGAAGGGCGAAACTGAATACGGGCTTGGCTGGGTGCCCTTTGGCGGCTACGTAAAAATTAGCGGCATGGTGGATGAAAGCATGGATAAAGAACAAATGAAAATGCCTGCCCAACCATGGGAATTTAGGAGCAAACCAGCGTGGCAAAGATTGATAATTATGATTGGCGGTGTGGTGGTGAATATATTGTTGGCCATATTTCTTTTTATAATGATCATGTGGGTTTGGGGCGAAGAATATATACCCGCAAAGAACCTTAAGTACGGCGTTTATGCCGATAGTCTTGCTACAAGAATTGGCCTTCAAAGCGGCGACAAAATTGTGTCGCTTGATGGTAAGCCTGTAGAAAATATTCAAACAGTAGAAGCTGAAATTATACTAGGTGAAGCAAGGCAAATACAGGTTGACAGGAACGGGCAACCGGTAACAGTAAACATTCCTGAAGGCTTTATTAAGCAACTTAATAAGAACAGGCTCCAGGGTTTTATTGATATAAGGTTTCCTGTTATTTTTGATTCGCTAAGTAGCACAGCAACCTTTACTCAGGGTGAGATACAAAAAGGTGACAAGCTTATCGCATTTAATAATAAGCCTGCACAATTCTACAATGAATTTGATGAGGCTAAAAGAGGTTTAAAAGATGTAGAAGTCCCCATAAAAGTTTTACGCGGTAGCGATACGGTTGATATAAAAGCAAACCTAAATGATAAAGGTGCGTTGGGTGTTTGGTATCAAACGCCGGCTGTACTGTTAGGCACTACAACAAAAAAGTACACCTTCGCACAATCAATACCCGCAGGCTTCAATAAGTGTTTCGAAACATTGGATAAGTACATGACAGGCTTGAAGCAGTTATTTACAGGTAAAGTAAATGCAAGTGATTCTTTGGGTAGTGTTATTAGCATTGGTAATACATTTCCCGGCATCTGGAACTGGCAAAGCTTCTGGACTTTAACTGCCATCTTCTCCATCATACTTGCGTTTATGAACATACTTCCTATTCCTGCATTGGATGGTGGACATGCATTATTTACTTTGGTAGAAATGATAAGTGGCCGCAAGCCGAGTGACAAGTTTATGGAGTACGCTCAAATGGCCGGAATGATTCTGCTGCTAGGTTTAATGGCCTACGCTTTAGGATTAGATGTGTGGAGAATATTTAAATAGACTGAACCTGGATTAATTGGATTAGGAGGAAATAAAATGGCAATGCTGTTTGGTTTCCTCCTAACTTGTTTTAGCTCTTGCTCTAACTAAATTAAATCTTCAAATCTTATAAATTTCGGTTCAAACAATTACCTTTTAAATCCATCAAATCCTCCTAAATCCAGGTGCAGACAACTTCCCTATAATCCTGGAAATCCTGGAAATACCGGTTCAGACAATTTCAATCCCAATCTTCTTCATCAGTATAGAAGCGTTCATGCTTTTGCAAACACCTCCTTTTAACTTATAGTCAAAGTACAGCTCCTCCCCTGCTACCTGTACATCAAAGTGGTAATTTTCTATTGATTGTTTGTATTCAGTTTCGAGTGCAGCTAACTCTACATCGTGCGTTGCAATTACTGCTACTGCTTGTTCTCTTATTAACTGCTTGATCAACGCTTCAGACCCCGTATGACGATCTAAAGAATTGGTGCCTCTTAAAATTTCATCCAACAAGATGAAAATTTTTTGGTGATCCTTTACCTGGTCAATAATTGTTTTAAGCTTTTTCAATTCTGCGTAAAATGTAGAGGTGTTTTCAGCAAGGTTATCGGCGATCCTCATGCTGCTATATAACTTCACCGGGCTAAAAACAAATGCACCAGCACAAACAGGTGAACCCACTTGGGCAAGAACAAGGTTAACACCTATGCTTCGTAAAAATGTACTCTTACCAGCCATGTTAGAACCTGTAATAATGCTAACCTTACCCTGCCCGTTCGTGTCAAATGAATTGTCTACACGTTTAAGAGGATCAATTAAGGGATGCCCTATGTTCTTTCCATTGAATGTAAAATGTGCATCAGAAATTTTTGGAAAGACCCAAACCGGGTGATTAAAAGCTAATGTTGAAAGTGTATTCATAACTTCAATTTCAGCCAAAGCTTCAAACCACTTTTTTACTACCGCACCATTTATTGCTTTCCATTTATTAAGGCTTAAAAGCTGTCTTAAATCCCATAGCAAAAATGTATTCAGTATAATAAATACGAAGAAATTCAACCTATAATCGAAGCGGTTTAAAATGTTCTTTAGATCCTTAATAGCATCAGACGCAGTTTTTTTTGATTGAAGCGAGGCTTTTAGCCTAACTAATAAAGAGGAAGTTGCATGAAGGTTTTCAAGGTGTCTTAACTGCTCTTGCAATGTTGCAACCTCATCTACAATTTTAGAAAGCGCAGAATAGGTTTCGGCAATCTTCCTGCTTATCCATAAGCTAAAAAGTAAAAAAACAAAAACAATCATTGAAAATATAGCTGAATGAATATAACCAAACATATAAGCGGCAGTAACTCCCAGGGTAAGAACAGGATAAAAATTAGAAAGCGTTTTATAGGAAGGAGATTGATAAGGTTGGTCCAACTTTAGCCACTGCTCTATTTTATTCTCCGTGCCCTTTGTAATAGGTTCAGCCATTCCTAAAGCCATTAATTGCTGCCTCCAGCCAATGTTCTTATTTATTTCCTTTATTGCTTCCTGTCTATCAATAACACTTTGTGACATGCAAGCATTAAGCAGGTTTTCCGCTAAAAGTTGCTTGGCTTGCTCGCTAGTGCAGCGGTTAACAAATTGATACAAAGAGAAAGCACCAAACAGGTCAAGATCGTTAGCATAAGCATGTTCTTTCGGTAAAAACTCAATCCCGTTTTCACGGTGAGTATATTGCAAAGCCCCTACCAATAACTCCTGTTCATTTATAAACAATAGCCTGTTGTTATGTGCAATAAGCCTGTTATTCTTTACATCTTTAGCAACCAGAAACAGTAAGGCAGCAATTCCTGCAATCACTGCTGTTAAGCCTGCAAGTGTCGAAAGTTGAAAAGCATTCCAGGCAACAAATACAAAAAAAACAACTACTGCAAGCCGGGCCCAGCCTAGCCTTGTTCTAATTAATTTCAATCGTTTTAGTTCAACCGTAAATTCTTCTACCTTGTTTTTATAAACTCCTTCCGGAAAGTTTTGCTGTATCATCTTTTCAAATAAACGTTAAGAAAATTCTGGCAAAGATATTAGTTGACATCAGTAACATTTTGTTTTGTAAATTCGCTTTCCAAATAACCGGGGCTGTATTTGGTTTTGACAGCATAGGTTGTTGTGGGTATAAGCATGCAGTGCGTTGTGTTATTAGCACTTTAATCTGAAAACTCAACAAACAAAAGGCGAGAATACTTACGCCATGGCTGCCTAATTCAGAGAATTAGCTTCCATTATAGCCGGCAAGCAGGTTGACCTGTTACCACGCTGCCCCGCTTAATCAAAAAAAACAAAACGGGTTGCCACTGCAGAAGGCTGTGACTGCAGTGTAAGACCATCCAGCTAAGGAGGTGATCGGTTTGTCCGGTTCCTGTTACTTCCCTACAACCAATTCCGGAATAAGCATGTAGAAGGCTTATGGCAGATATGTTTGGACAGCGGTTCGACCCCGCTCAGCTCCACAAAAAAGGCTCACATTTCTGTGAGCCTTTTTATTTATGTTATTATTTTTCTGATACCAGCAGTAGCTTTCATAGCATCATCGTTGCGTCGCAATCACTTTATCGGCAAATTATTTATCATCTATCGCATTTATTACTTGCTCTTGATAACTAAAAATCCTCTTTCTCCATTACCAGGCAAAAGTTCACATTTTTCCTATGGTAAGCTTAATGCAGGCTCCTTTTGCATCAACTGAAAGGCCTGTGCTGCTTGTGCTAGTTATCTCTCTTCCTGATATTACGTAGCCTTTTGTTTTTAAATAATTACCTACATCAAAAGCGTTTTTTACGTTGCTATTTTTCGACTTTCTTATTTGTATACATTTTGTATCCTTACTACCTTTTGCTGCATTTACCTTATCCAATATATCGCCGAATTCCTGTTGGCCTAGTGTAATTTCAACTACCTTTTCAAGAGAAGGAGGAGGAGTTTTTTTAACTTCTACTTTCTTTGCTTCTTCTTTCTTTTTTTCTGGTACTACCACTTTTGCAACTGAGTCAGTAATAATAACAGGAGCCGCAGCTTCAACGGGAACAGGCTTTGGTACTTCTATTGTAGCAATTGGTGTTTCTGCAGTAGCTACGTTAGGTGTTCGCTTTCTTGGGTCCTCTATTACAGCTTGCTGCTTTTGCGCCTGCTTCTGTTCCACGTTACTTATACCAGCGTCTTTCTTTTCGTTGGACATTATGAAATAAATGATTACAACTTCAATTAAGGCTAGCACCAAAGTAACCAGTATTGCCCTTTTTATCAACCTCGATAAATTAAACTGCTGTGGTTTCTTGTTCATAGTTTACGTATCTTTTTTCCGGCGGAATGAAAAGTATTTATTCATTCTCTTAAGCCTATTCTCACTGGCTAAACTGTGCCGAAGCTACAATTACTAATTGGACGTCTCCCTCACTCCAAATAACTTTTTATTCAAGCATTTTTTTATTAAGATTCGCCTTTTTTATTGCCCCTGAGAATTAATAAAGATGAAATGTGCGACGCAACGGCTGCTCAGTAATGAAAATAAAGCCTGGCACAAAAAAATAAACCTTAATCTCAAGCAAGCCAAAAGAAAGGTGCCGTGGCAACATTTTTACTAGAATACCTGTCAAGTATTATTGTCTACCTTCATTACACAATATTTATATGGATTTTGCGAATAGCAGTTCAGGGTTTTGTTTTTTTGCTGTCATTGACCTTAATGGCTATTGTACTTTTGCCAACCGACATTTAAAAGATCTTTTCCGCACCAAAAGCCCAGAAGGAGACGAATTTGTAGCTTTATTTAAAGAAGAAGAAAGACCACCCTGGCAAAAGACCTACGAAGACATTGTTCATTTTCCTTACCAAACAGCCCGGCTCTCTACCGAAATTTTGGGGGAAGTTTACTGCCCTTTGGTTGAATGGCAAGTGGTTCCGCAACTAAAAGACAACGAAGTAATTGGCTATGAATGTTGCGGTGAAATTTTAGAGGGGGGAGAGGTGGGTGAGAAGGAAAATGTAAGAAATATAATTGAACATACTTCGCTACCGTTATTTTTAAATACAGTTGACGGGAAAATTCTTTACGCCAACAAAGCAGCCCTGGAACTTTTCGAATATACAGCATTAGAATTGACGCAATTGGGTATAGAAGATGTTGTAGACACTACCGATCCGCGCCTAACGGATGCATTAGAACACAAAAAAAACCATGGCTGGGCAAAGTGTGAATTGGTAGGCATTAAGAAAAACGGAAGCCGCTTTCCTTGTGAATTTTCTACTTCTTCATTTTCAAATGGTAAGGGCGAGATAAATTGCAGTACGAGCTTTGTAGATATTACCGGCCGCCAGGGGCATGAAAAGGAACTGGAGAGATTTGTAGTAGAAACAAAAGGTTTGCAGGAAAAAGCAGAGGAAGAAAGCTACAGGTTGAAAAAGATTTTGGAAAGTATATCAGATGGTTTTATCGCCCTTGACCATCATGAAAATATCGCCTATATAAATAAAAAAGCAGAGTATACATTAGGAAAGGATCATGAAGAGCTTTTAGGGAAACCTGCAGCGGATTTTTTGTCTGCCAATATTATGCGGGTATTAGAAGAGCTTGACGATAAATCGCTATCGTTATACAAGCCTATTGTAATCGAAGAATTAGTTGGTCCCTCTCAAACATGGCTTGAAAATCGTATCTATCCCTCGCCGCGAGGAGCATCAATTTTTATAAAAGATATAACCGGCCAAAAGAAATTTGAAGCGTTATTAAAAGAGCAGCATGCTGATTTAAAAGCAGTAATTGAAAACACACAGGACATCGTGTTTTCAACCGATATGGATCTCAATTTAATCATCTTCAATGCTTCGTTCAGAAACTTCTCCTACTCGCTTTGTAATGTAAGAGCGAAAAAAGGGAGTAACGTTTTTGAATACTATCCAAAAGAAAAAAGAGAAGCGTTTGCAGAGATGGCCAAAAAAGCATTAAGCGGACAACGTTTTTCTTCGGTAGAGAGTTTTGAGATAAATGGTGACACTGTTTACCTAGACATATCAGTAAATCCAGTATTTAGTGTGAAGGAGCAAACAGGGGTTGCTGTAGTAGCAAGAAACATAACCGAAAAGAAAAAACAAGAGGAAGCTTTATTAAAACAGGATGTGAGGTTAAAAATTTTAGTAGATGATTTCCAAAAAATCATGGCTTCATCACTTGATGTTATATGTACACTAGATGCAGAAGGAAAGATTTTAAAGATAAGCGCAGCTTGCAAGGATTTACTTGGGTATGAACCAGAAGAACTAATTGGGCAGCCAATAGATAACTTTCTCTATGAAGACGATTTAGCAAGAACGGCATCCGCTATAGAAAAGGTAAAAGAAGGCGAAGTGATGAGAGATTTCGAGAACCGTTATTATAGAAAAAACGGTTCTCTTGTCTATGTCATCTGGTCTTCCAAGTGGGATGACAAAGAAGAAAAGTTTTACGCCATTGCTCGCGATGCTACCGAGAAGAAAGCAACAGAAATGGTGCTTAAAGCATCGGAAGAAAAGTATAAGCTACTGTTTTATGAAAACCCCTTTCCCATGTGGATTTATGAGCTGCAAACGGAACTTTTCCTGGAAGTGAATGAAGCGGCGATTCATACTTATGGTTATACAAAGGAAGAATTTCTTTCAATGACCATTAAAGATATTCGTACCGAAGATGAAAAGCTTCGCCTGGAAAAATACCAGAACTCTCTAGATGACAGGTTGAAGTCACATAAAGGGTATTGGAAGCACCTGAAGAAAGATGGTGAAATAATTCATGTTGAAATAACTGCTCACACGCTACAGTTTGAAGGCAGGAGCAGCAAACTCGTCTTATCTAATAACAGAACTGAACAAATCATCGCCGAACAACAACTTTTAAAAAGCAACGAAAGATTCAATTATGTAATTAAAGCTACGTTTAATGCTATTTGGGATTGGGACCTCGTATCAAACAGGATCGAGTGGAATGAGGGGATAAAGAATATGTTTGGTTATGATAACGGCGATGTGTTTGAAAACATGAATTGGTGGGAAAACAACTTACACCCAGATGATAAGGATAGGGTTGTGCAAAATTTGTCAAATACCATTGAACAGAAAAATCCGCATTGGGAAGATGAATATCGTTTTAGAACAGCTGAAGGATCCTATAAATATGTTTTAGACAGAGGTTTTACAGTATTTGAAGACGGTGAGCCTTCAAGGATGATTGGTGCAATGCAAGACATTTCTTATCGAAAGGAAAATGAGATAGTTCTTAAGGAACTAAATCAAGTGTTGGAAAAAAGAGCAGAAGAACTCTCTACTTCCAATGCTGAGCTTGAAAGGTTTGCTTATGTTGCTTCGCACGATTTACAGGAACCTTTACGAATGGTAACAAGCTTCCTACAACTACTTGAAAAGAGATATAAGGAAAAGCTGGATAAAAAAGCACATGAATATATTGCTTTTGCTGTTGATGGGGCAGACCGAATGAAGACCCTTATACTTGACTTGCTGGAATACTCACGAGTTAATACAACAAAAGAAGAAAACGAGCCAGTTGATTTAATCGTTGTAATGGATGAACTGGTAAGAACTTATAGCAGCACACTACAGGAAACACAAGGAAAAATTCACTATAGTGCGATGCCAGTTGTTAATGGTAATTCTACTCAGTTGCTTCAATTGTTCCAGAATCTCGTTGGTAATGCAATAAAATATAAAAGTGAAAACGTACCTGAAATACATATTGATTTCAAGGAGTTGGAAGATCAATTTGAATTTAAAGTATCCGACAATGGGATAGGAATAGAGCCTAGATTTTTTCATAAAATATTTATTATCTTTCAAAGGCTACATAACCGAGAACAATATAGCGGAACCGGAATTGGGTTAGCTATTTGTAAAAAAATTGTAGAAAGACATGGAGGAAAAATCTGGGTAGAATCAGAACCCGGAAAAGGAAGTACCTTTTACTTTACCATACCAAAGCAATGGCAGATGAATTAATTATGAACAATGTTAACATTTTATTGGTAGAAGATAACGAAGGTGATATAGTGCTTACTTTGGAAGCATTGGCTGATGCAAAATTAAATAACCCGGTACATGTTGTAAGAGATGGAGTAGAAGCAATCGATCATTTAGAACATCTTCTTGCGCACGATCCCCCTAACTTACCTGACTTAATTCTATTAGATATAAACCTGCCAAGAATAGACGGCAAGGAAGTTTTACAATACATTAAAAATCATGACAGATTAAAAAGAATCCCGGTAGTTATGCTTACCACTTCATCCTCCGAACTAGATATATTGGAGGCGTATAATAACCATGCTAATTGTTTCATTACTAAACCTGTTGATTTAAATAAGTTTTTTAATGTCGTTAAAGTAATTAAAGATTTTTGGATAACGATCGTAAAGCTGCCTTCAAAAGAATAAGATGCTAACAACTGCGCCATTAACAATATTAGTGATAGAAGATAATCCAGGTGATTTTATCCTGGTAAGAGAATATATAGAAGAAGGGTTTCAACAAGCAAAAATAAGTCATGCAAAAAGTTTAAAGGAAGCTGTTTATTTATTCGAAGAGATACATCCTGATGTAATCTTACTCGATCTTACATTGCCCGATGGGATCGGAATAGGCTCTTATCATCTAATACATACCCAAGCACCACACACCCCTATAATTATCCTCACTGGACTCGGCGATACTCAAACTGCACTCGAATCGCTTAAATTTGGAGCACAGGACTATATTGTAAAGGACGATTGCAATACAACGGTTCTATCGAAGAGTATTTACTATGGTATAGAAAGAAGCAAAACCCTGGCACAAATAAAAGCTTCTGAAGAACAATATAAATACCTCTTTTACAACAACCCATTGCCTATGTTGGCTTTTGAAAAAGAAAGCAAGAAGTTTATAATGATCAATGGCTCGGCGATTAATCATTATGGTTATAGCGAGGAGAGTTTCCTGGATATGAACCTGCACGATCTGGAAGTAGAGAAAGATGTAAAAGCATTTGCAGCCCAAAGCAATGGCAAGGTTGGCAGCTACTCAACTGATTTAAAGCATCATAAAAAAGACGGCACCTTAATAGACGTGGAAATGAGTACTCACGATATTGTTATCGAAGGAAGACATTGCTGTCTTGGAGTAGTGCACGATGTAACAGAAAGGAATAAAGCAAAAGAAAAACTTAGGGAAAGTGAGCAGATGTTTAGAACCATATCCGAAAACTTTCCTAATGGTGCAGTTGCCATTTTAGACACGGCTCTAAATATCTCCTATATAGCTGGCAAAGATTTTCATATCCCAAATTCTGACGCTTCTTACTTCATTAATACGCACTTTACCGATCACTTTCACCCTGAAGAAAAAGAAAAAGTAAGACAATCATTACTGGAAGTTTTTGAAGGCCACAATAAAGTTTTTGAGATACGTTACAACGATTCTATTTATATGATTAGTGCTGTACCCCTTTTTGATACAGACCAGAGTATTAATAAAATCTTAATTGCTTCTCAAAATATTACTGAACAAAAGAAAAATGAGAAAGAGAAAGAATTATTGATTGAAGAGCTAACACAAATCAATAATGACCTTCGCCAATTCTCTTACATTACATCGCACAACTTAAGGGCGCCCTTAAGCAACCTGTTAGGCATCATAAAATTACTCGATACTTCTACGGTAACAGATCCAATGAATAGTTTGTTACTAAAGAACTTTGAAGAGTGCACGCTCCAACTTAACGATACCGTTAACGACCTTATCAACGTTCTTATAATTAAGAATAACGTAAATGCAAAAAAAGAAAAACTTGATATAAGAAACATATTTGAACGAGTTGTTCATTCAATACAAACTACGGTTGACAAACTCGAATTAAAAATAACTTCAGAATTTGACGATGCATACGAAGTTGAGTTCAATAAAACGTATCTTGAAAGTATTCTTTTAAACCTGCTGACCAATGCAATAAAATACAGCTCTCCCTCTCGTAAACCAGAAGTTCATATATATACAAGGCATACTAACGAGGGAATTAAACTTTATTTTTCAGATAATGGATTGGGAATAGATTTAGATAGGTATAAAGACCGTATTTTCGGCCTTTATCAGCGTTTTCACGATCATGCAGATAGTAAAGGACTAGGCCTATATATAGTTAATTCGCAGATAAGAGTAATGGGTGGAGAGATTGATGTAGAAAGCGAAGTTGACAAGGGTACTACCTTCATTATTACATTTAAAAAATAGTCGGAATGATTAGTAAGGTTTTGTGTATAGATGATGACCAGATAGCATTAGTACTTTGCGACCTTGTTATTAAAAAGGCAAAATTTGCTAAAGAGGTTTTAACGGCTATGAATGGCAAGGAAGGCCTCGCCTTTTTCTCGTCTTACTTTAAAAACAATAAAGAGAGCACCGAAGCACCGCAAATAATTTTTCTCGATCTGAACATGCCCGTGATGAACGGCTGGGATTTTCTTGAGGACTATGTAATGAAATATGCTGATCGTCTTCCCACTACAAAAGTTGTCATCATCTCTTCTACTGTCAATCCTGAAGATTTCTCAAGAGCCAACCGATACGATATGGTTATTGATTTTATTAATAAACCTCTCACTACCGACGGTCTCGAAGAATTAATGAAGCACGACGAGCTTGCTCAATACTTCGAATAAAACACTTTAACTGCCCAATAGCATTACTACAAATAAAGTGATTGCGACGCAACGATGATGCTATGGAAAATAATAGCTCGTATTAAAACTCCCTCTTTATAAAAACACGCTGCCATACCATAAGTTTATTTTGGTACCAGCAATTGAACTACTATTAAGCAGCCGTTGCTTCGCACTCTTCAACTGGTAGTATCGCTATTGATCAATAGAAAAAAATATAAAGCATAACAGCAAAACATACTCTTACATTTTAATGGTTTTATTTTTACCTTGAGGCGTTTAAACAAGGTGTATGGATAATTATGCAATAGCAGACAACCTATCGATGTTAGGTAAATTAATGGATATACATGGCGACAATAGTTTTAAAGCAAAGTCGTATACTGCAGCTGCTTTTACCATTGAGAAATTACCCGTACCACTGCAAACTCTTAGTGCTGAAAAAATATTTTCGATAAAAGGAATTGGCGAAACAACGGGCAAGAAAATATTAGAACAAATAGAAACCGGCAGGTTAGCAGCACTCGATGAATACGTATTAAAAACACCTGTGGGAATCCTTGAGATGATGAACATAAAAGGACTAGGGCCTAAAAAAATACAAACGATTTGGAAAGAGTTATGTGTAGAAAACCTGGGTGAGTTATTATATGCATGCGATGAAAACAGGCTGCTTTTATACAAAGGCTTTGGGGCAAAAACACAGCAGAATATAAAAGAGTCGATCGAGTTTTATATGAGCAACCAGGGCAGCTTTTTGTATAGCCAGATAGATTTATATACAAAGCAGTTTAGCGAATTACTGGAAGCTAATTTTACAGGCAAAAAGTTTTTATTAAGCGGAGACTTTAATCGGCATGCTTTAATTGTACATAAGCTTATATACGTATCAGATGTTGAAAGCGATATGCTTGAGGAATACTTTAAAGAGCAGGCATATTCTACTGAAACAAAAGAAGGAAGCCTGTTTATAAAAGGTCCTCAAAATGTATCAATTCAATTTCATTGTGTTACTCTCGGCAATATCTACAGAACATTTTTTGAGCATAACTGCAGCAGCGATTTCCTAGAAAAATGGAAAGAGAAATTTGGCTGGAACACGGACAAGGAATATGCAAATGAAGAAGAAATTTTCACTACCCACAATGTCCCTTTTATCCCTCCCTTTTTAAGAGAAGATGCTTCAATAATCGAACGTTCAATTGAAGATGGTGTGCCAGAAGTTGTACAACCTGCAGATATAAAAGGCATCATACATAGCCACAGCGATTGGAGCGATGGTGTTAATACTATAGAGGAAATGGCAAGGCATGCAATTGAAAAAGGATTAGAATACCTAGTAATTAGCGACCACTCAAAAAGTGCTTATTATGCCAAAGGCTTATACCCTGAAAGGATAGTAGCACAACACCAACTGATAGATGAATTAAATATAAAGTTTAAGCCGTTTAAAATTTTCAAGAGTATAGAATCTGATATATTAAATGATGGAAGTTTAGATTATGAAGATGCTGTACTTGAAACTTTTGATCTTGTAATAACCTCCATTCATAGCAACTTTAAAATGACTGAAGAGAAAGCTGTGGCGAGGTTAATAAAAGCAATAGAAAATCCTTACACTACCATCTTAGGGCATATGACGGGCCGGCTACTATTAAGCCGTAACGGCTACCCGGTAAATCATAAGGAAGTTATTGATGCGTGCTCAAAAAATAATGTTGTAATTGAGGTAAATGCGCATCCACGGCGACTTGATATGGATTATAAATTCATTCCGTATGCACTAAAAAAAGGAGTGCTGCTATCTATCGATCCTGATGCGCATAGTTACAACACTTTTGATCATACCTGCTACGGTGTGCTTGCTGCTCAGAAAGGCGGTTTAACAAAAGCAGATAATTTAAGTAGCTTTTCTTTAGTCGAATTTGAAGGTTTTCTTCAACAACAAAAAGCAAAACGATTAACCGGGTAACCCAACTAAAGGAAGCAGTACCTTAAAGGTAGTGCCTTTGCCTTCTGTAGTATCAAACCAAATTTTACCATTCGCTCTTTCAACGATACCCTTGCAAATTGCAAGTCCTAATCCTGTACCTGATGATTTTGTTGTGAAGTTAGGCGTAAATATCTTATCTCTTTTTTCTTCCGGTATACCCATGCCTTCATCTGTAACACTGATTAAGAGCCTGTTAGCCTCAACCTTCTCATCAATCGTTACAGGAATAACATCTTTACCTGTTGACGCCTCAATTGCGTTTTGAAGCAAGTTGGTGAAGAGCCGGTTTATCTGCGTTTTGTCTGCCTGTATAAGAGCACTCTTATCAGATTTGTTCCAAACTATATTAAGCTTCTCATTACCGCTATAAAGGTCAATCAATGAGCTTAAAACATAGTGCACATCAAACTCTTCAACCTTTACCGTACTTATATGAGCAAACTGTGAAAAATCTCCTGCAATTTTTGCCAACTGGTCTATTTGTTCAATTAATGTAGTTGCTACTTTTTCACTCAGGGCTTTCACATTAGGGCTATCTTCCTTGATTGAACGCTGGAGGTACTGAATGCTAAGT
>JAQBNN010000225.1 GCA_028288505.1 Segetibacter sp.
GGCAATTTGGAATTAAACAAGGTTAGATAACAAGAGCCGTATGAAGTGAGAGCTTCACGTACGGTTCCGTGAGCGGCTCGGGCTGAAATGCCCTTGCCTACTCGACTTTGTCAAGAAAAAAAAGTAAACAAGAGGACTGCATTTCCCTTGCAGCGCAACAAGTAAGGAAAACGAAAAGCGTCAACATAATGTTATCGAGGAATTCTTTAGCTTAACAGTCAGGTTCATTTTGTGCTTTGGTCCACCCAAAGTACTCTTGTGTTGCAATCACTTCATCTAATAGTTATAATCCCATCTTTTCCTAACTACCGCAGCTAATTCCAACTAAGTATGAATAGTATACCCCCAGTAGCCCGACTGCCGTAAATAATGTTGCTGTTCGTTTAGGAAAGCTGAATAGAATTACCAACTGTACAAGAGTGCGACGCAAGAAAAGTTTAATTATTTTATGAAGTTCGGAACATAAAAATCTTCGCTCTATAAACCCTCCAACAAATCAACCACGCCTTCTCTTTTTAAGATAAGATAGCCAAGCCGATCGTTACTGATGCCTTCTTTTAAATGGTAACTAAAAACGAGTTGGCCTTCATCTATGCGAGTTTCGAAGAAGTAAAATTTAATGTTTGGGTACTGCCGCAAGTTCTCGCCAATTTCGTACAGGTGTGTTGATAAAATGAACAGGGCATTCTTCATTTTGCGAAGGCCTTCAATTACAGTGGTACTGCATTTCATGGCATCCTGTACATTAGTTCCTTTAAACAATTCGTCTATTAAAATAAGCCAGTTGCGACCATCGTTTATCTTGTCAATTGTTTTCTTTATGCGCTGCACTTCATTAAAGAAGTAACTCTCTCCCCTTGTAATATTATCTTCAACCTGTATGTTGCTAAGAAGCCCATCGAACAGGCTCAGCTCAAGGCTTTCGGCAGGAACGCCCATACCAACGTGGGCAAGATAAACCGATACACCAATCGCTTTTATAAATGTGCTCTTGCCAGCCATGTTTGCGCCGGTCAGAAATAAAAAGTTCTGTTGTTGATCAAGCTGGATGTTATAAGAAACAGGCTGCTGTAATAAGATGTGGTAAAGGTTTTTTGCTCTTACATAAGGCGAAGTTGACTTATCGATAGTAGGGAATGAAAATTTGAATTTCTTGCACGCCATTGCCATACTATAATATGCATCGAGCTTGCTGTAAATCTCTACTAATTCTAAAGCCTGCTGCTTGTAGTTTCTTTTGAGGAACTGTGCAAATGACAGGATGTTTTGCGTAGACAATTGGTTTTGCTTATTCCATTGCATCATTGTTTGCACAACAGGGTTGCTTGTAAGCTTTGTTATTCTATCTATCATTTGCTGAAGCAAAGGCGGCAAGTCGTTAGTGCCAAATAGACTGATTAGTTGGTTAAGGCCAATGGCAAAATCAACAAAATGAGTTACGGAGTATTTTATAAGAGAAAAGTCGTGGCCATTAATTGTCTTATAAAAAGCGCTGCTGAAAGCATTAGGGTGTTGAGGTATTTCTTCCACCGCAGTTTCATAAAACTTCTCAACAACCATAATGGTCCCGTTAGTTATAATGGGAGGCCATTGGTTCGACTTGTCTATAATAAGTTTAATAAGTTGTTGCGTTTCCTGTATTTTTTTAAGATCACTGTACGGATGAGCCAACATGTAGCGAAGCCATTCCTTACCGCCAAAAGTGGTGGTAAAATTTAAATGGTGAAAAACCGACTGTTCTTCTTCGCTATGAAAAATAGAGAGATCCGAAAGGGTTGTTTTATCTGCCTGCATTAATCGTTTATTGTTTCTGTTGGCTTGTACTTTTTTTGTTTGGTAACTGGTGTTATCTAAGATCGCCTTCGATTAAAAACACAAACACCAAACCAGAAACAATTACCTGTTGAATCTCAGCCTCATTCCTTTGTTAGACTCATCCCAAGCTCCTTTTCCATAAACAAGGTTTCCATTAACAAAGGTGTTTACTATGGTGGCGGGAAATTCAAATCCTTCTAATGGACTCCACCCGCATTTGTATAGAATACTTTCTTTTGATACGGTGGAATTTTGGTTTAGGTCTACCATTACCAGGTCAGCAAAATATCCCTCACGTACATAGCCTCTTTTTTCTACCTGGAAACAGTCTGCCACTGCGTGGCTCATTTTTTCTACTACTTTTTCAATGCTGATCTTACCTTGTTTTACATAATGCAGCATGAGTAGTAAAGAGTGTTGTACAAGTGGCAAACCAGCGTGTGCTTTTTCGTAAGGTTCATTTTTTTCTTCCCATGCATGGGGAGCATGGTCGGTAGCAATAACGTCTAAGCGATCATCGAGTAAAGCGGTCCAAAGGGCATCGCGGTTAAAGGGAGCTTTAATGGCTGGATTGCATTTTATTTTGTTTCCTAAAGTCTCGTAGTCATCGCTGTTGAAATGCAAGTGATGCACACAAACTTCGGCGGTAATTTTCTTGTCAGCTAGCGGAATCATGTTAGAGAAAAGCTGCAGTTCCTTTTCTGTAGTAATATGAAGGATGTGCAGCCTGCTGTCATGTTTTTTCGCTAACTGAATGGCTTTAAAAGATGACTCAAAGCATGCTTCTTCATCCCTTATGCGAGGATGGTCTGCAGGCTCCAATATTTCCTTTTGTTGTTTTATCCGTTCTAAATTTCTTTTAATAGTTGCTTCATCCTCGCAGTGCGTCGCTATTAAAAGTTCAACTCCCCCAAAGATCTTTTCCAGAACAAGCGGGTTGTCTACTAAAAGATTCCCTGTGGAAGAACCCATGAAGACCTTCACTCCGCAAATGTCATTTCTTCGCTCATTCGTTCTAAGAACTTCATCAAGGTTGTCGTTACCCGTGCCCATGTAAAAGCTATAATTCGCCAAAGAGCTTTCTGCTGCTCTTGCATACTTTTCTTCTAAAAGCCTATGGGTAAATGCAGGAGGAACAGTATTGGGCATTTCCATAAAACTGGTAACACCACCGGCAACAGCAGCCTTAGATTCTGTATAGATAGAAGCTTTATTGGTAAGGCCAGGTTCTCTAAAGTGTACCTGGTCATCTATTGCACCAGGCAATAAATGCAGGTTAGAACCGTTAATTTCCTTAACATTTCCGGCTACGTTAATAGAGGAATCGATTTTTTCAATCCTGCCTTCTTTAATAAGAACGTCGGCGTTGAATATTTTACTTTCGTTAACAATCCGTATATCTTTGACCAAATAAGACATAAAGCCAATATTTTAAAAACAGCGTAATTCATGCAAATTATTAAATCATTACCCAGGCTCTTACTTTTTTTGTTGCCGGCCACTGCCTTTTCACAAACATCTTACCTGATACCGGGTTCAAAAGAGTATATCCTATTAGACAGGTTGGAAATAAAATCAAATAATCACGATCTTAATTTCTCTACTGTAAAACCTTATTCCCGCAGGGCAATGGTTCGTGCCATTGAGTCCATAGACAGTATAAACCTGATTGGGGGCGCGGACAGTGTTAGGCTAACTCCAGTTGACAGGTATAACATGGAGCGCTTCTTAATGAATAGCAGCGAGTGGGCAAAGCCAAGAGAATCTTTTATTAGCAAGAAACCAATCTTAAAGCACTTTTATAAAACAAAGGGTAATGCCTTAGAGGTGAATAACGAAGACTTCTTCCTAGTTGTAAACCCAATAATCCAATACCAACAATCCATTGAAGGTGGAAATAGCCAGAACGTTTATCCTAAAGGCCAGAACATCTTTTTGAACAGCCGAGGTTTTAATATTAGGGGATTGATTGACAAGAGAGTTGGCTTCAACCTATATCTTACTGAAAACCAGGAGAGAGCTCCACTCTATGTGCAACAACTAATTGCTCAACGGAGGTCTGTACCTGGCCAGGGCTTTTACAAAGATTTTAAAGCTGTTGGTGGTACTGACTACTTTGATGTACGCGGATCTGTAACATGGAACGTTGCGAAGTTTATTGACATGCAGTTCGGTTATGATAGAAACTTTATTGGCACAGGACACAGGAGTCTTTTCATGAGCGATAATTCAAGCAATGCTTTGTTTTTAAAGATCAATACAAGGA
>JAQBNN010000238.1 GCA_028288505.1 Segetibacter sp.
GAATGTAAAAACCCTAGTTAAGCTACGTCGGCTTATCAAATCGATGGCTGTTAGTTTCTTTATTATCATTTTAGGTATTGCCGGTACCGCATTTAAGGCTGATGCAATTGATAACGATGGCGTTGACCGACCATCAAAAGATAGTTCACTTATTGACAAGCACGGATTTCAAAGCCTTTTTTCTGGCAATTCTTTCGATCCCAGCACACCTTACGTTTCTCAATTAAATCCAAAAGCTGTGCCATTTGTACAGCAATACATTCGCTCGAGTGGTAAAAATCTTGAGAAAATGAAAGTTTGGGGCAAACCTTACTTCGATATGTATGATGGCATATTAAGCCAGTACGGCCTTCCTATCGAATTAAAGTATCTATCCGTTATCGAATCGCAACTAAGCAGTCATGTTACTTCATGGGCTGGTGCTGTAGGACCATGGCAGATAATGGCTGAGGAGGCACGTAACCAGGGCTTAAGAGTAGGTGGAGTTAACGATGAAAGAACCAACTTTTACAAAAGCACACATGCAGCAGCTAAAATTATGAAAGGCTTGTACAAGCAATTCAACGATTGGATGTTGGTAATAGCTGCCTATAATTGTGGAGCCGGCCGCCTACGCTCTGCCATCAGGAAAAGTGGTAGCCGCAACTTTTGGGATCTCCAGGCGTTCCTGCCTTTAGAAACCCGCAATCACGTGAAGAAATTTATTGGCACCCATTATATTTTTGAAGGTAGCGGCGGGCTGACCACCATGACGTCTTCCGAAATCAATGATTTTAAACGCGAAGAAAAGTCGGCTAGTACTCATCAGCCTGTTGAGCAAAAGAATATCTCTACGCTTGAAGTGTCGGGAAAATACAATTCTGTGGCAATTAGTAAACAACTTGGTATTGATATTGGCATGTTCAACAAGCTCAACCCAAATTTTGACAAGCTAATTATTGCCGGTAATACTTATCGCTTAAGACTTCCGTCAGACAAAATGGGTGAATTTGCAGCGAAGAAGCATGCAATTCTAAGCGAATCCATCCAAAGCCTGTTGAACGGGTCAATAGGCCAAAGCAAATAATACAATTTGAAGATATATTAAGAGGCTCCGTAAGGGGTCCTCTTTTTTTTGCATTCTAATCGCTGTTACTGTATTTTTTCTATTTGTCCTAAGCATCAAATTACTATTAAGCTTTTCTTGCGTCGCACTCTTGTACATGCTTAATCATACTCAACGATAAGAAGAATGGAAGATGATACTCTGTTCCCATGCTATTACAATTTTGAATCAGGGAGCTTTGTTATTTTAGCTGAATAAGTGTCAATTGTTGAAGAGTGCGACGCAAGGATGCTAAATAGATATTTTAAAGCTTGGACAACAGAAGAAAATTTCCCTAAACTTTCTTCTTGAATTGGTTGCCGTTTTCCGACTGTTACTCTAAAATTTTTTTTATTGCCAGTGCCTTTAATAAACACTCCTCGTATTCGTCGTTCGGGTTGCTGTAATAGGTAATGGCGCTGCCGACAAGGTAATTTAGATATTGAGTAGAAGCATTATACATGAGGCTTCGAATAACCACATTAAAATCGAAGTCGCCATCAGGCGTAATATAACCAACTGTGCCCGAGAAGATGCCCCGTTTCACCGTTTCATATTTCTCAATGAGCTGCAAAACCTTCTTCTTAGGAGCGCCGGTCATGCTACCCATTGGAAAAGTTGCTTGTAAAATTTGTGACAAGTCAACGCCGTTTTTCAGTTGGCCAGAAACTGTCGAAATCATTTGATGTACCTGCGGAAATGAGTAGATGCCAAAGAGTTCGTCCACTTTTACAGTGCCTTCCCCGCAAACTTTGCTTAGGTCGTTCCTCACCAGATCGACGACCATAACGTTTTCGCTTCGCTCCTTTTGGCTTGCTCTTAGCTTTGCCTTTTCAGCTTCGTCCTTTTCGAAGTTCTGTTGCCTTTTTGCTGTTCCTTTAATAGGTTGAGAAATAATACTTTGCCCCTTTTTCTGAATGTACCGTTCGGGACTTGCACAAATAAGAAACTTATCGTGGACCTTGTAAAAAGCTGAAAAAGGATTGGGAGAAATGGAAGTGAGCTGGTTAAATACGTTTAAAGGATTAATAAGACAGCTTTCAGAATAAAACTCCTGGCAAAAATTAACTTCGTAACAGTCTCCGCGCAAAATGTGCTGTCGAAGCTTTTCAACTATTTCTAAGTATTTTTCTTTGCTTATCCTACCCTGTATGCTAACTAAATTATGTTCTTCCTCACTTTCTTGTTCCGCAATAATTTCATTAAAAATCACCTGCGCATCCCCGGAAATAATACCGATCTCTAAAGTGTTCTCGTTCAGTTTTAACACTACTTCCGGCACAAACAAAAAAGCATCTGGAAAGCCGATGGGATCTGGATGTAAAGAGGTAAGATCTTCTACTAGGTTTTTAAGATCGTAATTGAAGTGGCCAAAGATGTAATCGTTAAATTCTTCTAGGAAAGAATTTAGTTCTTCAAAAAAGTTATCGCTTCTGTCGAATATGCTTTTAGCGCCTGCCGCTGCAATTGATTCGAGGGTGTGGTGTGGAAGATCGTATTCCTGGTTATCTAAAAAACAACAAATGTTGAACCGGCTAAGCCAACTCAACATTTGTTGTTTGATTTTCTTTATGTCACTTACGGGAAAAGAAGAGAATGTTCTTGTCACATTAACCTTATTAAAAGCAAGGACTAGTAATCATCATCCTCGTCGTCATATCCTCGCTTTGGCTTCGAGAACATATCTTTAAACTCGTCGTCGATTTTAAAATCGTCATCTTCGTCTTCATCTTTAGACGCTTTTTTGCCCACTGCTTTCTTTACACTTCCTCCTTTGGGAAGATCAAACTCGTCAAAGTCTGGATCCCAGTCTTCGTCTTCTTCTACCTTTTCTGCATCGTCAAATTCACCTAACACTTCCACCTCGTCATCTTCATGGTTCACTGCACTTTTTGCTGATGCTTTAGGAGATTTCTTTGCGGTAGACAAAATTGTCATTTCTTCATCTTCCACATCTTCATCTTCACTTTTCTTCTTGCTCGTTGCAGAAGAAGGTTTTGCTGCTGGGGGCTGAGCCTTTTTTTTTACTGAGGATTTAAGATCCTTATCAGATTTCGCTGCCATAGTTCTAATAAGATTTTTAGCTGAAGGCTGAGCGGTTTTTTAAAACAAGCCAACCTTTTATTGCTTTTATTTATTAAATTAAAGAGTAATTATTTGGTTACGTCCGGGGCCATTACTTACATATTTTACTGGCGCCCCAACGTATTGGTTTATAAACGAAACATAATTATTGACAGTATCTGGTACGTTTTCTTTTTCTGAAATAACTGATGTATCGGTTTTCCAACCTGGAAACGCTTTGTAGACAGGATCTATTGTAAGTTTCGACATTTGAAAAGGAACTTCCTGAACTTCTTTACCATTGATGTTGTAGGCACTACAAACTTTTAGCTCTTCAAAGGTATCAAGCACATCAGCCTTCGTCATTACAATTTGTGTTACCCCGTTGATCATGCAGGCATACTTTAGGGCAACAAGATCGATCCAGCCACAGCGGCGTGGACGACCGGTGGTAGCTCCAAATTCACTACCTAATTTGCGTAGTTCTTCACCCGTTTCATCAAATAATTCTGTTGGAAAAGGTCCGCTTCCTACTCTTGTGCAATAGGCTTTACTAACGCCCATTACTTCTTTAATTTTTTGCGGTGCAACGCCAAGGCCGGTACATACACCTGCAGTAATGGTACTGGATGACGTTACAAAAGGGAACGTTCCAAAATCGATATCCAACATGCTGCCCTGGGCACCTTCCGCTAATATTTTCTTGCCATTACTTATGTGGCCATTAATAAAGTATTCGGCATTTACAAAGTTGAGGGAGCGTAAGAATTCAATTGCTTCAAAAAATTCTTCTTCCCATGCTGCAATATCCTCGTCAAAATGAAAATTATCTAACAATCGCTGGTGCTTTAAGCGAAGCTTGATATAATTAGTAATAAAACTTTTGTCGAGTAAATCGCCTACGCGTAGTGCGTTTCTCCCTGTTTTATCCATGTAGGCGGGGCCAATGCCCTTTAAAGTACTCCCAATCTTATCTAGCCCCTTTGCGGTTTCAGAAGCTTTATCAAGCGCCCTGTGTGTGGGCACAATAAGATTTGTGCGTTGGGATATAAAGAGGTTCTTCTTTACATCAATACCAAAAGAAGCCACTTTATCGCACTCCTTTTTAAGAGTAACCGGGTCAAGAACTACCCCCCCGCCAATAAGATTAATCGTGTTCTGGTGAAATATTCCCGAAGGTATTTGGTGCAAAACAACTTTTGTATCATTTACGTATAAAGTATGTCCTGCATTTGGCCCGCCTTGGAACCTCGCAACCACATCGTAGTTTGGAGCAAAATAATCCACGATCTTCCCTTTTCCTTCATCGCCCCATTGCAGACCCAGTATTACGTCAACCATTTTTTATTATTTGAATTTGTCGCAAAAATAAAGGTTGAGCATTTGTTTCCAATTTTTACTTTTTGCCCACCTTATGTGAGAGTAAAATTGGTAGATTTTTTTTTGCATAACATTTGTTTTTTAATTCATCATCGTTGTGTCACTCACTTGTACGGTAAAATTTTGCGCAGCGGAACCAAATCTTTCGTGACATAGAATAAATTCTCCTGGTTAATATCTATTCATACGCTGTAAGAAAGGCTGAATAAAAGATTTGCTGATGAACGAAATGCGACGCAACGATGATTAACCTTAGTACAAATGCCAGTACCTAAAACTACTCAGCGTCAAACCTGTCGACCGAGTGGATGCCTTTTAGTTGCTTTAACCGTGCTACCAATTCTTCCAGCTCCTCTTTATCGTGCACAAATACTTTAATGGTTCCTTCGAATAATCCTTCCTTAGATTCGATTGTAAGGGCTGAAATATTAATTTTAAGATCGCCGGAAATGATAGTGGTGATCTTATTTACCACGCCCACGTCATCCATACCAATGATCTTTAAACCGGTAAGGAAGCTGATCTCCTTGTTTTTAGCCCACTTAGTCTTAACAACGCGGTGGCTGTAATTTGCCATTAAGCTGGGGGAGTTAGGGCATGTTGTTCTATGTATGATCAACCCTTTGCCTGTGCTTACAAAACCAAACACATCATCGCCTGGAATAGGGTTACAACAGCGCGCCAATGTATACATAATCTTGTCACTGCTTTCCCCGAAAATAATTAGCTCGCTATCCTTTTTCGAATAGGAAGGAATAGCATCAACATGTGGCACCTCAACTGGTCGTTGTGGCTTGGGTGGTTCCAGCTTATCGCCCAAAACGTTGAACTCCTTTAAGTCCTTTAAATCGTTGGCTTTAATAGCAATGTTGTAGAAAAGATCTAAGAACGAATTGAGTTTATAGTGATTAACAAGAATATCAATATTGGTTGCATGAAACGCTGCTCCAATCCCTTCAAGCTTGCGTTGGAGAATGTATTTTCCTTCATCGGCAATTGCACGTTTTACCTCCTTGAGTGCATCCTTAATTTTATTTTTCGCTTTTGCCGTTACAACAATATTCAACCAGTCTTCACTCGGCTTTTGTTTGTTGCTCGTTATAATTTCCACCTGGTCGCCGCTGCGTAATTTGTGGCTAATTGGAACTAACTTATGGTTCACCTTCGCCCCAATACATTTGGTACCAACAGCACTATGGATACTAAAAGCAAAATCGAGAGCGGTACTACCAACGGGTAGCATTTTTACATCACCTTTCGGTGTGTACACATAAATCTCTTCGGCAAGAAAGCTTATTTTAAAGTCCTGTAAAAAGTCGACTGTGTCAGTATCCTGCGTTGCTAAAACTTCCCGTATTTGGCCAAACCATTTATCAAACCTGTCTTCGTCAGCACTTCCTTCTTTGTATTTGTAGTGGGCTGCCAAACCCTTTTCTGCTATTTCATTCATCCTTCGGGTGCGAATTTGCACTTCCACCCATCTACCTTGTGGACCCATCACAGTGGTATGCAAAGCCTCGTAACCATTACTCTTTGGATTACTAAGCCAGTCGCGTAATCTCTCCGGAGAGGGCGTGTATTCGTCTGTAATAATCGAGTACACTTTCCAACAATCTTCCTTTTCTTTTTCTGTCGGAGAATCAAGTATCACCCGGATGGCAAACAGGTCGTAAACCTCCTCGAACGTTACGCCCTTTTTCTTCATTTTATTCCAAATGGAATGAATGCTTTTAGGGCGCCCATAAATGTCAAAGTTGAAATTTCCTTTAACCAATTTGTCCTTTACTGGTCGTATAAATTCGTTGATGTACCGCGTTCTCTCTCTCCTAGTTTCAGCAAGCTTTTTAGCTATATCCTTGTAAGTCTCCGGCTCCATGTATTTCATGGAGAGGTCTTCCAATTCTGTTTTTATATTGTACAAACCCATGCGGTGCGCCAACGGTGCATAAACCCAAACGGTTTCGCTCGAAATTTTCAACTGCTTCTCACGCTTCATGCTATCAAGTGTGCGCATGTTGTGCAAGCGGTCAGCTAGTTTTATAAGGATCACCCTGGGATCATCAGTTAGCGTAAGTAAGATCTTTTTAAAGTTCTCTGCCTGCTGGCTCGAGTTGCTGCCTATCGCATTGGAGATCTTCGTAAGTCCGTCTACAATTCTTGCTATCTCGTTTCCAAACTCACGCTCCACATCTTCAAGGGAAATATCGGTGTCCTCAACGGTATCATGCAAAAGGGCACAAATGGTACTACGAACCCCTAAACCAATTTCCTCTACGCAGATCATCGCTACTGCTATCGGGTGAATTATATAAGGTTCGCCGCTTTTACGACGCATAGTTTTGTGTGCATCAGCGGCTATTTCAAAAGCACGGCGCACCAATTCTTTATCGCCCTTTTTAAACTTGTACCGTATTGCACGCAGTAAAGCACGGTAATGACGTAATATCTCTTTTTTCTCCTGTTCGCCCGTTAAATTATAGACTGCTGCCTGCTGCACAACATTTGTTACTTGCTCTTCCATACTTGTACGAATTTACGGAAAGGCATGATATACAGGTTGAGTTATGGTTGTTAAGGATGTAACAAACTACCCGAAATGAGACCATTTACCAAGAAAAATGTTTCTAAAAGCCAAAAAAGTAAAAAAACTGTGCGGAAGATTTTTTTCTATGAAACTAATTCCCCTATTTTTGCACCCTTTAAGCGGATGTGGCGAAATTGGCAGACGCACTAGACTTAGGATCTAGCGCCGCGAGGCATGTAGGTTCGACCCCTATCATCCGCACGAAACCCGGCTTTTTTAAAAGCCGGGTTTTTTTATTTTGTTTGTTTTTAGCACCAGCGTTACCGCTCCGGTTATTCACCGTTGCGTCGCATTTCGTTCATCTTTTATTTTATTATTTAGCTTTTCCTCTGTTTTACCGAAGGTTTTATTGCAACCAGGCAGATGAGACAGGAGACTTTCTATAGCAAAAACCCTAATGCTGAAAAGCGTACAGAACGATGAACGAAATGCGACGCAACGATGTTTAACCAGGGAACTATAGCCCGTACCAAAAGAAGCTATTACAGAAAAACATGTTATAAAAAAGGATGAGGCTAGAAAAGAAAGGTTTTTTCCACGGTAAAACCTACCTTCGCAGCCCGAAAAATAACACTTTCCCGGTCTTTACCGGATACATTAATTAAATAAATAAAAGTAGTATGGCTACTGTTGCAAGAGAAAACATTGGTGTGTTAAACGATAAGATTACCGTTACACTTTCAAAGAACGATTACCTGCCTGCGTTTGAACAATCTATTAAGAAATACGCTAAAACAGCGAACATTCCAGGGTTTAGAAAAGGAATGGTTCCCGCGGGAATGGTAAAAAAAATGTATGGTTCCGGTGTATTTACTGAAGAGGTACTTAAGACGGTAGAAAAGGAACTGAACGAATACATGACGAAAGAAAAACTGGAGATTTTTGCCCAGCCACTACCCCTTGAAAATGACTCTCGTCAATTGGATGTAAACAACCCGGCTGATTATACATTTGCTTTCGAAATAGGTTTGAAGCCTGCTTTAAACATTGATCCTAAAAACATACATGTTACCCGCCATAAAGTAGAGGTAACTGATGAAATGATTAATGAAGAAGTGGAGAGGCTAATTGTACGCCATGGTAAAATGACCGATCCTGAAGAAGTTACTGGCGACGATAATGTGCTTAATGTAACATTTACAGAAAGCGATGCTGAGGGAAATGAAATAGAAGGCGGTGTTAACAAAGGAAATTCGTTGTTGGTGAAATACTTCCATGAGAGTTTTCGTCCACAATTAATGGGTAAAAAGAAGGACGATTCTTTTGTTATTAAACTGAGCGAAGCATTTGCCGAAAAAGAAAGAGAATGGATTGTTGGCGATCTTGGTCTAAATAAAGATGATGAAGAAGCTGCAAATAAATATTTTAAAGTAAATATTGGAAAAGTAGGTCTCGTAGAAAGAGCAGAAATGAACGAAGACTTTTTTAAGCTTGCATTTCCAACAAGAGAAATTACAGACGAGGCAGGATTAAGAGAAGCGGTTAAAGCTGACATTCAACTTCAATGGGATGCGCAAAGCCGTAACCAATTGCACGATCAAATTTACCACCAACTGGTTGATCATACTCCAATTGAATTTCCTGAAGAGTTCTTAAAGCGTTGGATGCAAAAAGGCGGGGAAGAAGAAAAATCTGCCGAAGAGGCAGAAAAGGAATATCCTTCATTTGCCAATTCTTTAAAGTGGACCTTAATTACTACTGAACTTTCAACTAAATACGACGTAAACGTAGAGATGAGTGAGGTGAAGGATTTCGCCAAGCAGCAGATTATGGGTTACATGGGTGTTCAAAGTTTAGACGACGCACCTTGGATGGATAGCTATGCTGATAGTATGCTGAAGGACAAAAAATTCATTGAGAACACCTACTACCAACTTCAAACAACCAAGTTGTTTGATGCACTGGAAAGAGAGGTGGTAGTAACTGAGGATACGGTATCTCCTGAGCAGCTAAATGCAATGCAGCACAATCACCAGCATTAGTATTTTAAATATTACGAATAAAAATCAGGCCGTGCAATGCACGGCCTGATTTTTTTGCTACCTACCTACAATAAGTAGAAAGAATAGTAAGTGGCAACGGCGTTATGCTAATTTGTCGCATTTATTCTTTCTGCATAGTATTTGAATCATCACCTAACCTGTTAATAAACAACTCTTATCTTCACGATTATAAATTTATATTGATGGATTTTGGAAAAGAATTTGAAAAGTATGCCATTAAAGATCAAGGCATAAGCAGCAATACACTGCACAGTTATAAGAATCATATTACTAACCTTACCCCATACATTATTGAAGAGCGCCCTTTAAACGTGGCCAGCATGGACGTTTTTAGCCGTTTGATGATGGATCGTATTATTTTTTTGGGTGAGGGCATTAATGATTATGTGGCAAATATTGTTACCGCACAACTATTATTTCTTGAAAGCACAGATCGTGGTCGCGATATCCAGATGTATATAAACAGCCCTGGCGGAAGCG
>JAQBNN010000250.1 GCA_028288505.1 Segetibacter sp.
TTTAGAAGTTCATACATAGGAGTAAACGTTAGTGTACCGATATACGATGGCAACCAACGTAAGTCAAGAGTTGACCAGGCGCAGTACAACGTAGAGAAAGTTGAAAACACAATTACCAATGTAAAGCAGGCAATAGACTTTGAGCAAACAGCAACGAAAGAAAGTTTAAAGAATGCATTATTGAACCTGGATATACAGGAACGAAATGTAGAGCTGGCTCAAAAGGTCTATAACACCACCAAGCTTAAGTTTGAACAAGGCTTGGGTAGCAGTTTCGAAGTGCTACAAAGCGACCAGGATTTTCAAACTGCACAATCTAATTACTTCAACGCTTTATATAACGCAACCATAGCAAAAATTGGCTACCAATATTCATTGGGGCGACTTAAATAGACCTAAACTTATAATATAACAGACATGCAAAAGACTATATACATTCTACTGATAGTTGGACTGTTTGCTACAGCTTGTGGCGGATCAAAAAAGGAGAAAACAGTTGAACTGACTGAAAAGAAGAGCAGGCTTGAAAAGCTGAAAAGTGACCAGCAAAAGATTGCAGATGAGATTGCTAAACTGCAAAAGGAAATTTTGTTGCAAGACCCTGCAAGCAGGGTAGAAGGTAATGCTAAGCTTGTAACTATAGCACCTGTTGCCCCAGAAAATTTCACGCACTACGTAGATCTTCAGGGTAGAATTGATGCGACAAATATATCTTATGTAGCACCTCCTAATGGGCAAGGTGGAGTAGTAAAACAACTGTATGTAAAGCAAGGAGACAATGTTCGTAAAGGACAGGTGTTGGCGAGGCTTGATGCTACTATGATCAACCAGCAGGTTGAGCCACTTCGAGTACAATTAGCTACTGCTGAAGATACCTATAAGAGAACTAAAAATTTGTGGGACCAAGGCATTGGTACTTACCAACAGGTATTAACTGCACAAACACAAGTTGAAACACTGCGTAAAAATATTGGCATCATTCAAAGGCAAGCCGGGTTGATGACAGTTAAGGCTCCTACATCGGGAGTGGCTGATGTAGTGAATGTGAGAGTAGGTGAAATGTTTACTGGTACGGGAGTAGGTGGTCCACAAATAAGAATTGTAAACACAGGCAGGTTAAAAGTAGTAGCTGAAGTACCTGAAAACTACCTTGGAAGAATTGGCCAGGGAAGTAACCTTGTAGTTACACTACCTAACCTGAATAAGAAGTTTAATGTGAAGGTGAATGTTGCAGGAAAAATAATTGATCCTGCGAGAAGAACTTTTTACGTGGAAGCTCCAATTCCGTCTTCACCTGATTTGAAACCTAACCAGATAGCAACTGTACAAGTACAGGATTATACAAAGTCTGCTGCAGTTACAATACCTGTTAATGCCTTGCAGAACGATGATAAAGGAAAGTTTGTGATGGTGGCAGTTAACGAAAAAGGAAAGCTGATTGCACGCAAACGGTATGTAGTAGTTGGAGAGTTATACGGTGATAAACTTGAAGTAAGATCAGGCCTTGAGCCAACAGAGCAATTGATACTAGAAGGCTTCCAGAATTTATATGACGGGCAGCTGATTATAACTGCTTAAGAGAGTAATGCCAAAACAAGATGAAAGTAGCAATGCGGTACAAGAGTGCGACGCAACGATGACTAATAGAGTGACAATGCTTGCTACAAAAAACTCAAAATTTTATTATGAGCGCTTTAGAAAATTTTACAGGTAAGTTCAAGCAGTTTGGGCCTACTACCTGGAGTATAAAAAATAAGACTACGATATACCTGGTCATGCTTTTTGTTAGCCTTGCAGGGGTATTTCAATTCGTAACGTTGCCTAAGGAACAGTTTCCGGATATTGTTATCCCGAACATTTATATAATGACTATTTATGCTGGTAACACGCCAAGGGATATTGAGAACCTTGTTACACAGCCAATAGAAAAACAGATAAAAGGCATCACAGGTATTAAGGTTAATAAAGTTACCAGTACATCACAGCAAGATTTTAGTGCTATTACCGTAGAGTTTGATACGGACGTAGACACTGATGAGGCTTTGCAGAAAGTAAAAGATGCAGTAGATAAAGCGAAGACTGACCTGCCTACTGATCTTACTGAAGAGCCTCGTGTAATGGAAGTGAGTTTGAGTGAGATGCCGATCATGAATGTAAACTTGAGTGGCGATTTCGATCCTGTAAAATTGAAGACTTATGCAGATGAAATGCAGGACCGGCTGGAGGAATTGCCGCAGGTAAACCGTGTAGACATTGTGGGTGCTCCGGAAAGGGAATTCCAGATTAACGTTGACAACTTGCGCATGCAAACTGCTGGTGTAACATTTGACGATGTGGCTAACGCAGTGGCAAGAGAAAATATAGACATCTCGGGCGGGCAATTAGAGGTAGGAAATATGCGCCGGAACCTTCAGTTGAAAGGGCAATTTAAAACTGCTTACGATATAGAAAGAATTGTATTGAGAAACACTGCAGGTGCTCCTGTTTATTTAAGGGATGTAGCGCAAATAAGAGATACTATAAAGGAAAGAGAAAGCTATGCACGGTTGAATGGTAAGAATGTTATTACGTTAAACGTAGTTAAACGTGCAGGCGAAAACCTGATTGAAACATCTGAAGGGGTTGAAAGAATAAAGGAGGAATTGAAGGCTACTTCTTTTCCGCCAAACCTTGATATCGTTATAACTGGTGACCAGAGTATTAATGCACGTAACTCGTTTAACGAGTTGGTAAATACAATTGTTATCGGCTTCGTGCTTGTGCTGGTGATTCTGATGTTTTTTATGGGAGTAGTGAATGCGTTCTTTGTGGCGCTGAGTGTACCGCTAAGTATTTTCGTTGCCTTCATTTTTATACCCGGGGCCGAAGTAATTGCGGGCTCTGATGTTACCCTAAACTTTATTGTACTATTTGCCCTACTGTTCGGGCTTGGGATTATAGTAGATGATGCCATCGTGGTAATTGAGAATACACACAGGATCTTTAGTGAAGGCAAAGGGAAAATTAATTCAGAGCGATCTGCAATGATGGCTGCGGGTGAAGTGTTTGTACCGGTATTAGCAGGTACTGTTACAACCTTGGCGCCATTTCTTCCGTTACTATTTTGGCCGGGCATTATTGGTAAGTTTATGATTTACCTGCCCACGATGTTGATCTTTACTTTGGCTGCATCACTGGTGGTTGCTTTCATAATGAACCCGGTGTTTGCTGTTGACTTTATGAACCATGAGGAAGGAAAAAAAGAACCGAAGTCAGGTATTTTTAAAAAGAAAGGCTTGTGGATAGGTTTAGCAATAGGCATTTTATTGAACATAGCGGGTGCTACCTTCTGGGGCAACTTCCTTATCTTCTTTATCATCCTCGTAATCTTCAACAGGTACGTTTTAGATGATGCTATTCATGCGTTTCAGAATAAGTTCTTGCCGGCTATTATGAACCGGTATGAAACGTTGCTTAACTGGGCATTAAAAGGGTGGAGGCCTGTATGGTTATTGGTTTGTACTTTTGGTTTGTTCGTGTTGAGCATCATCATTTTTGCGATTGCGTCGAGCACGCAGTGGGTTAAAGTTGTATTCTTTCCTAAGGCCGATCCAAACTTTATCTATACTTATATTAAGCTTCCGGTAGGTACTGATGTTGAGTATACTGACTCTGTTACCCATGTATTAGAAAACAGGGTGTACAAAGTACTGGGCATGGAAAACGGTAAAAAGAATCCTATTGTTGAATCTGTTATTTCAAACATAGCTGTAGGTGCTGCTGATCCATCAAGCGGCGACAGAAGTACGAGAAGCGAATTAGGCAGGATACAAGTTTCGTTTGTCGAGTTTGAAAAGCGTCACGGTATGTCATCTGAGCCTTACCTCGATTCTATACGTGGAGCTATGAAAGGTATACCTGGTGCAGAGATAACTGTTGAACAAGAGAGAGGCGGTCCTCCAACTGATCCTCCCGTAAACATTGAAGTAGCCAGTGAAGATATTGATGCATTAGTAAAAACAGCGGTTAACTTAAAGAACT
>JAQBNN010000282.1 GCA_028288505.1 Segetibacter sp.
TAAAATACGCCATCCCCTTTAATATCTTATATTTTAATGCATTACCCGTTGTCTCCCCTTAAAATGGAAGATCATCCATTGGTTCTGTAATTTCATTTGCAGCCATATTCTGTGTGGCAGGTTGAGACTGCTGGTTACCGTATGCAGGTCTGCTTTCATTTCCTTCACCTTGATTATCGCGGCCACCTAAAAGTTGCACGCCGCTAATGCGAAGGGTTAAAGATGAACCTTGCCTACCGTCAGCAGTAGTATAACTTCTAATGTCCGGCGTGCCTTCAGCATACACCTGTGTTCCTTTTTTCAGGTAAGGAGCAATGCCGGTACGGTCGGTCCAGTAAGCGCACTCCACCCAAAGAGTCTTATCTTTTTGTACGCCTTGTGCATCCTTATATTTTTCAGTATGGGCAACACTAAAGTTGATCACATTTTTCCCGTTCACATTGTTTACAATGCAGTCTTTTCCAAGGTTTCCAATTACATGCATCTTTATCATATGGTTGTTATTTAAATAGTGTGTAGCAAATTAAAGAAAAAATTTTGGCATCTCTAAATCCTTGCAAATCATTTGGTCACTAATTATACAATCAAAAAACATTGTTTGAGAAAAAATCTCTTCCTGCAAAAGATTTCTTTCAAAATTTTACATTTGGTTACAGGCCTTTGTCTACCAATTTAACATCGTTGTGTCACTCACTTGTACATTCACACATTATTCGGCACACCCTACTTTTAGGCGTCCACTTAGTTAACGCTCCAATTTAGCCACACTTTTTATAACGTCCTACTTTAACTTTTTATGACACTACCATGAGCTAAAGCCCAAAACTTTTCAATTGTAATAATGTAATTTTGCCCATTAAATTGATTATTAATCATGAGCCGTAAAGGAAAGGTTTTAGTTGCAATGAGTGGCGGTATCGACAGTACCGTTACGGCTCTTATGCTTCATAACGAAGGGTACGAAGTGGTAGGTATTACCATGAAAACATGGGATTACGCAAGTGCAGGAAGTAGCAAGAAAGAAACAGGATGCTGTAACCTTGATAGCTTCAATGATGCCCGGGCTGCAGCAGTTGAACATGGCTTTCCACATTTTATATTAGACATACGCGAAGAGTTTGGTGATTTTGTAATCGAAAACTTTGTGGAAGAATACCTCGCAGGTCGCACTCCCAATCCATGCGTAATGTGCAACACGCACATTAAATGGAGAGCGCTACTTAAGCGTGCAAATGCGATGAATTGCGATTTTATTGCTACAGGCCACTACGCAAAAATTAGAATGCACGAAAACGGCCGGTATGTAATAAGTAAAGGAAAAGATGCTACAAAAGACCAGAGCTACGTTTTGTGGGGTCTCGACCAGGAATTACTGAGCCGCACTTTGCTGCCGTTGGGAACTTACCATAAAACAGAGATCAGGCAAATGGCGCACGACATGGGCTACCCTGAACTAGCTAAGAAAAGTGAGAGCTACGAAATTTGTTTCGTTCCCGATAACGATTACCGTGGGTTTCTTAAACGTAAAGTAGATGGCCTTGAAGAACAGGTAGCAGGCGGCAATTTCATTGATAAAGCCGGAAAAGTTTTAGGTAAACATAGAGGTTACCCTTTTTACACTGTAGGGCAGCGCAAAGGACTGGAGGTGGCAATGGGTCGCCCTGTTTTTGTTACGCAGATCATTCCCGAAAGCAATACTGTTGTATTAGGCGATGAAGTGGATCTGCTTGAAAACGATATGATCGTGGGAAAAGTAAACATGATTAAGTACGACCTTATTAGTCCGGGTATGGAAGCCATGACAAAAATAAGGTATAAAGATAGTGGCAGCCTTGCCAACTTATACCCTGAGGGATCGAGCGTGAGAGCCCGGTTTTATGAAAACGTAAAAGGCATTGCGCCGGGACAGAGTGCTGTTTTTTACGAAGGAGACGATGTAATTGCCGGAGGAATAATTCAGAGGGGGAGCCTGATCTAAAAAAAAGGGAACTCAGTATAAAAAAGAAAGGGAAGACAGTTGAAACTGCTTCCCTTTTATTTTGTAACTAAACTAAAGATTTACTTAGAAACCTTATCCAGTATTTCAACTTTCACCTTTAAAAGGCCTGCTAAACCAAAACCAATAAGGTTTGCAGCTGTTGAAGTAAGGTCTACTACTCTTCCTTTTGCAGCCATTCTTGGGTGCATGCGGTCGTTAATACGAACAATAACTGACTTGTTATTTAGAAGATTAGTAACGCGAACAAGTGTATTAACTTTAAAATTATTGCTTGCCGCGGTTAAATTAGAATGTTTGAAAATCTCGCCGGTTGCTGTTTTTGCTCCATCAAAGTGTTTTGCGTAGATGCTGGCAATTCCATTAAGTACATTTCCGTTTTCTTTTTTGTTGTCCTGGGCTATACTCAGCAGAGGAAGCATTAGGAATAGGAATACGATTTTCTTCAAAATGATCGATTTTTGTAATTAATAAATTAAAAAATAATTTTTTGAATGCGCGGCAAAAGTAAGGCATATGCCCTTTTAAACCTCCTCATTGTGGCAATACTTTTCCACAGCGAGGTGAAATGTCAACATATTAACAGTAGGATAAACGAATATGGCCTCAATATATTGTCCGGTGAGAAAGCTTTTAAAACTGAAGTATGTGCAGATACAAACAAGCACATGATTAATTTACAATTAGTTATCCCAAATATAATAACTGATTGGAGGTACGCCACCCTCAATAACTTTACCAAAAAAATTTTATATAAGCACCCAGAGCCTTTTTTGCGACTTCCTGCTGCCAAGGCACTAGCTGCAGTACAGGCAGAGCTGGAAAAACAAGGAATCGGTCTAAAAATATTTGACGCATACAGGCCTTACCAGGTAACAAAACAGATGTGGGAAATAGTTCCTGATGCACGCTACGCCGCAAACCCCGCCAAAGGAAGCGGCCATAACCGCGGAGCAGCAGTTGACGTTACCCTTGTAGACTTAAAAACACGCAAGGAACTGCCAATGCCAACAGACTTCGACGACTTTAGCGAAAAAGCCAATCATGCCTATATGCAGTTAGATAAAACGGTTTTGGCCAACCGCGAGTTACTAAAAAGTACGATGGAAAAGCACGGTTTCTTAGCGCTCGACACAGAATGGTGGCACTACTTTTTACCTAACGCCGCCCAGCGGTTCGAATTAATGGACTTAAGTTTTAAACAAATGAGAAGAGTGGCTAAAAAGAGATTTTAAAGTTCTCCCTACTTTTTATGGTTCTGATCCCTAAAGATTTACAGATGAAGTGATTGCGACGCAACGATGACGCTACAGAGACAAATGCTGGTACCAAAAACAACTGAAAAACCGCAAGAATTATGGATACTTACACACAATTAGCTATAAGTGAATTAACAGAGTGGAAGCAAAAGATGCTGGGTAAACCATCGTTGTTTAGTAAGCTGTCTAAAAAAATGCAGGACAGGGTAAACCGTATTATCCCCGAAAAGGTACACAATGCTATAACCGGGGCGATAAAGCAAATGTTTAAGGTCGTTCTTTTTGGCGCCAATATAACCACGGGCAGAGGCGCCGGCGACGGCAGTCTCGAATTGCGGGAGGCCGTTGTTAGAGAGAAGATTAATTTTTACAAAAATACGGCTGCTGCCGAGGGCGGCATTACTGGTGCAGGAGGCATTTTATTAGGCCTTGCCGATTTTCCATTGTTGCTAGGCATAAAGGTAAAACTGCTTTTTGAGATTGCTTCTACCTACGGGTTCGACCTCCAGGATTACCGGGAAAGGCTGTTCCTGTTGTATGTTTTTCAACTTGCCTTTTGTAGTGATGAACGCCGAAGAATAATCTTCCTTAAAATGCAAAACTGGAAACAACAGGCAGAACATTTGCCAGCGGATATTAATGGCTACGACTGGCGCACCTTCCAACAAGAGTACAGGGATTATATTGACCTTGCTAAAATGGCTCAACTTATACCAGTAATTGGCGCGCCTGTAGGCGTAGTCGTAAACTATAGGCTTATTAAAAAACTAGGCATCACCGCTATCAACTCTTACCGCATGCGCATGGATGAAATTGGAAAACTACATTAGATTAATTATTTGGTTACGGGCATTAGTTTTTCATAGCTTCATCGTTGTGTCACTCACTTGTACTGCTGGTTATAAATGGTAATGCTGCAATAGCCTACTCCACTATCTTTGTTTTACAACAATTAATATGAACCTGGAATTCAACAAGAACGAAGACAATATGAAATTGGCCGTTAGCCATATGCGCCAACTATACGAGAAGATTAAGCTTGGTGGAGGAAAAAAAGCAATAGAAAAACAAAAGGAAAAGAACAAGCTTACTGCCCGCCAACGTATTGAATACCTTATTGACGATAATACTTCATTTACAGAGATTGGCGCCTTTGCCGGCTACGAGATGTACGCCGAGCATGGTGGTTGTCCTGCAGGCGGTACTGTTGCAGGATTAGGATATGTAAGCGGCAGGCAATGTGTAATACTAGCCAACGATCAAACCGTGAAGGCGGGAGCTTGGTTCCCCATAACAGGTAAAAAAAACCTGCGTATGCAGGAAATAGCGATGGAGAACCGGCTCCCATTAATATATCTTGTTGATAGTGCCGGCGTTTACCTGCCGCTGCAGGATGAGATCTTCCCCGATAAAGAACACTTTGGAAGAATTTTTCGTAATAATGCCCGCATGAGCGGCATGGGGATTACCCAGATTGCAGCAGTAATGGGTGCATGTGTGGCAGGCGGAGCGTATTTACCGATTATGAGTGACGAAACACTAATGGTGGAAGGAAATGGGAGTATCTATCTTGCCGGCCCTTACCTGGTAAAAGCAGCAGTTGGAGAAAATGTAGATACGGAAACTTTAGGTGGCGCCGCGACGCATACCGAAATAAGCGGCATCGCTGATTATAAATTCGATACAGAGGAGACTTGCCTCGACCAGATTAAAAAGATCATTAGTAAAATCGGCCATAATCCCAGGGCCGGTTTCGACAGGGCTACTCCTGCCCCACCGAAAAAAGATCCGGAAGAACTATACGGTATACTTCCAGTTGGTAATCTTAAACCATACGATATGGTTGAAGTTATAGAACGCATTGTCGACAACAGTGAATTTGAACAATTTAAGCAAGACTACGGCAAAACAATGCTGTGCGGCTATGCACGAATAGATGGCTGGGCTGTAGGAATTGTAGCCAACCAGCGGCTCGTCATAAAAAACAAAAAAGGTGAATTGCAATTAGGCGGAGTTATTTACAACGACAGCGCCGACAAGGCCGCCCGTTTTATAATGAACTGTAATCAAAAGAAAATCCCACTCGTATTTCTACAAGACGTAACGGGCTTTATGGTTGGCAGTCGTAGCGAGCATTCAGGTATTATAAAAGACGGTGCAAAACTGGTAAACGCGGTAGCTAATTCAGTAGTGCCTAAAATAACCATAGTGATAGGCAACAGTTTTGGGGCGGGCAACTACGCAATGTGCGGCAAAGCTTATGATCCACGTTTTATTTATGCATGGCCCAGCGCTAAAATAGCTGTTATGGGCGGTGAGCAGGCAGCAAAAACAATGTTGCAAATACAGGTGGCTGGCATGAAAGCAAAAGGGATTGAAGTGACAAGCGAAGAAGAACAAAAAATACTGAATGACATAAAGGACAAATACGAAAAACAAACCACCGCTTATTACGCTGCTGCCCGCCTTTGGGTAGATGATATTATTGACCCAATTGAAACGCGTAATGTGATCTCGGAAGGTATAACCGCAGCAAGCCATAATCCTGAAATCGCAAATTTTAAACTAGGCGTTTTCCAGGTATAATATAACATTGCTAGTACATTAACACTTTTTTGCGTTCAATCAAAATGCTTTAATTTCACCCCATTGTAATTGCACAAACCAAGGCTAACAAGATTAAACTTTATGAGAAAACAACTTTTACCCAAACTTCTTTTATGGGTTGGTATTCCTGCATTACTAATTACTTCATGTGTTGACGATCGTTACCTTACCGAAGCCTCACCCATTCCTGATCAATCTTTTGTAGAAGAGTTTGACACCGTATCAATGGCTGCTGGGCGCGGCTGGAGATTTGTAAATAAAAGCAATCCTAAAGGCACTAACATTTGGCAGCAAGGTGGAGAAGTAGCACCATGGTTTGCCCCTTTTTCATCCAACGGAAGCTACGCCGGGTTTATTGGTGCCGATTATACATCAACTTCTGCAGCGGCAGGCCTAATCAATAATTGGCTTATATCACCCCCCGTTACAATGCAGAATGGCGACAAAATTGTTTTCTATACCCGCGCCCTTCATTACGACGACCGCGCAGGAGACTCCACTGATTATGGCAATAGGTTACAACTGCGTGCAAACACAACAAACGATGGGTTAAATATAGGTGAAGGGCTAGAGTCAGGTGACTTTACGAGTGCTTTGCTCGATATTAATCCTTCCTACGAAATGAGTAGTGTAGTAGCTCCTGTACCTACCGCATACCCTACCAACTGGACGCGTTTCGAAGCAACCATTTATGGTCTTTCCAAACCTGTAAGAGGACGTTTTGCTTTTCGCTACTTAGTGGAAGGCGCAGGCTTCAATGGCTTGGGATCTGGCATCGCTATCGATCAGGTTACTTACACCAGCGTAAGAAATTAGAACGAATAAAAGCCATGGTACCAGCTTCAGTTTTCATAGCATCATCGTTGGGTCGCAATCACTTCTTCCCCAAGTCTACCTGCAACTGTTGCATCATCGGCTCGCTACTACCAGGTTTAGTAAACCATTTCGTGTGCAACTAATATAAAAAACTATCATGATAAGGAATAAATTTTACACTTTCACTTCATTATCCTTTTTTGCAGTTTGTATTCTCGTTTTCTCCTGCAAAAAAGATAGGGCTCCCGAAAACAGGGTAATAACCCCTGCATTTCCACCAACTAAAAATGCCTCTTTCGTTGAGCAATTCGATACTGTCGCCAATCTTTCGGCAAAGGGTTGGGTATTTAAAAACAATAGCAATCCTATCGGCGCTGCCGGTTGGAGACAAGGAAGATACGAGTCTGCAACAACAGCTCAATACAAGTTCTTAGCACCTGTTCCTTTTGTAGGATTCCCTGCCTATTCTGCATCCTCCACGCCAAACGATTTTGTTAGTTGCGATGCTGCTGCTGTTAACGATGCTGCAACCGGAACCGGCGATATTAGCGCGTGGCTAATTTCACCGCCACTGCCATTAACCAATGGCGACCAAATCGTTTTTTACACTCGGGCTGTCGTAGATTATGATTACCCTGTTTACACCAGGGACCGCATGCAGGTTCGCGCAAACTTTACTGATGGCACTGCTAATGTAGGCGGTTCAGCTTCTTCAGTAGGTAGCTTTACTAATTTGTTATTAGATATAAACCCTAACTATCTTTATAACGATCCTTCAGGTAATACACCTGTAGCACCAGGCTATCCCCAGGCATGGAGAAAGTACACCATCACCATTTCGGGTATCGCGGGAACAGGAAGCACTACAAATGGTCGTTTCGCATTCCGTTACTTTATTCCTAATGCAGGATTGTTTGGCGGTACAACCGGCGACCGTTACCCAACAGTAGTTGGTGTTGATAGTCTTGCCTACATTCACCCATAACATTTTATTATTTATAAGAAAGGCTGCCATTTATACCGGCAGCCTTTTTATTTTTACCCCTATATGCGAATAGTAGTTTTTCTAACAGGTTTCTTTTCGATTCTTGTATTTTCTAACTGTAATAATAATGAGGGCTCCGCTCCAACAGCCGAACTTTCGCAGGAGCAGCAAACTAAAAATAACATTGATAGTCTTAAGCAGCTTGCAAAACAAGGGGACCTAATAGTCAGGTTAAACGACGACCTGATAAGCGAAAGAGTAAAATACCTCAATGAAACTGAAAAGCTCTATTCACACACAGGTATAATAGTTGAAAAAAACAATGAAAAGTTTGTGGCGCATATAGCACCCGAAGAAGGCGTTACTGATACCATTCAATTCATTCCTATCGACTCATTCATTAATACAACCAAACATGTGTCGTGTGCATTATACAGGTACCAGTTATCAGATAGTGAAAGAAATTTAATAGGCAAGGTAATAGACGACTACAAAAAAGACAATGTAAGGTTCGACCGGGTATATGACTTGAACACGGACAAGGTGATGTACTGTTCCGAGATGATTTATAAAGCCTTGAAGAAAACCACTAACAACAGGATTGTTTGTAAGCAAACCTATGTGCCAGCGAGAATGCGTAAAGTCGTAGCTACTTTTTTTAAAAAAGAAAAGTTCACTCTCAAAGATGTTGAAGAAAGAAAGATTATTACAATCGACAACCTTTATTTAATGCCTCAATGTTCCTTGATCACCAAATTTCAATTGAAACATTTCCAGGGATAGTTCGCTTTAACCAATTACTTATGACATCTTTACCCATATACCAGGTTGATGCCTTTACAAGTTCAGTCTTTGGCGGCAACCCTGCAGCCGTCTGCCCTCTGCAAACATGGCTTCCTGATGAAAAAATGCAAAAGCTTGCAGTAGAAAACAATTTAAGCGAAACGGCTTTCTTTGTTAAGCAAGGCGAACAATACCACATCCGCTGGTTCACCCCCGAGTATGAAATTGATCTTTGCGGACACGCCACTCTAGCAAGTGCATTCGTAATTTTCAACCAGTTAAATCACCATTCCGATACAATTGAATTTACCAGTAAAAGCGGCATCCTAAAAATTCAAAGGAAAGGCGATCTCATTGAATTAAATTTCCCAAGCAGGATGCCCCAAACTTGTGAGGTACCTGGAGAATTACTGAAAGGAGTGAATATTCCTGCCCAGCAGGTAATGAAGTCAAGAGACTACTTTCTTGTATACGAGACCGAAGAGCAGGTAAGGAATTTTATTCCAGACTACCATTACCTCAACAAATTAAACACCATCGGAATTATTATCACGGCTCCCGGTACTAATGTCAACTTTGTTAGTCGCTTCTTTGTTCCAAATTCAGTTATCAGCGAAGATCCTGTTACAGGGTCAGCGCATTGCAGCCTCATCCCCTATTGGGCACAAAGGCTAGGCAAAAAACAACTTACTGCAAGACAGATCTCTTCAAGAGAAGGCTACCTTGTTTGCGAGGATCTCAACGATAGAGTTACTATGGCCGGTAATGCAGTTTTGTATATGAAAGGAGAATATTTTATTTAATGTCTACAATATCACATCCCCTTATAATTTATACTGATGGCTCAAGCAGGGGAAACCCCGGCCGGGGAGGCTACGGAGCTATACTAATGTGGGGCGAAAAAAGAAAAGAAGTGTCAGCAGGTTACAGGCTTACCACCAATAACCGAATGGAGCTAATGGCAGTAATTGTTGCACTCGAAAACCTTAGAAAAACAGGAATTCCATTAACTATTTATACCGACAGCCAATACATTGTAAAGGCAGTACAGGAAAAGTGGTTGGATAAATGGATGCGAACCAACTTCGCCGGGGGCAAAAAGAACAAAGACCTTTGGACACGTTTTTATGCTCTTTCTAAAAAGTTTGCAATCACTTTTAAATGGGTAAAAGGCCACGCGGATAACCCGTTTAATAACCGCTGCGACGAATTAGCAACGCAGGCCGCCGATGGAGGAAATCTTCTCGTTGATGAGGTTTATGAAAGTGAATTGAAGAACTAGTTGAACGTTTAGAGTCTAACACAAACATCGCAGCAAAATTTTTCGTTGTTTTTTCTTTTTGTAACAAGCAGAGGCACTTCGATTAGTCGTCCGTTGCGTCGCACTCTTGTACATTTAGTACAGTATGCAGCATGAACGGTAAGCCAACAACACTTACTGAAACTTCGACCACTTGCCTTAGTAGCTCAAAACGAAATCTAACAGTAAGCAATAATATTAGTAATGAACAATAAGAATGCACTCTGTAGTTGGAGCGGTGGTAAAGACAGTTGCTTTGCTTTGATGCAAGCGAAACAACAAGGCATAACGCCAACTGTTTTATTAAATGTATTAAACGAAGAAGGCAAGATCTCCCGAAGTCACGGGATACCTGCAGATATTTTACAAGCACAGGCAAAGGCTGCAGGGTTAGCTATTCATCTTATAAGTAGTAGCTGGCAAGATTATCAATCGAACTTTATAAAAGCCCTGCAGCAATTAAAGCAACAGCACCAATCCGCCTACGCAGTTTTTGGTGATATTGATTTAGAGGCCCACCGCGACTGGGAAGAAATGGTTTGCGAAAAAGCAGGCCTTGAAGCGGTATTACCATTATGGAAACAAGACCGTAAAAAACTTGTACTGCAAATGCTTGAAAGCGGTATCGAGACGATAATAGTATGCTGTAATACAACGATGGGCGAAAAATTTTTAGGTAAACTAATTACTCCTGCGCTGGTTGAGGAATTGGAAGCCATTGGTGTAGATGCTTGTGGAGAGAATGGTGAATACCATACCCTTGTTTTAAATTGCCCCATGTTTAGTAACAGAATAGGTGTTGCCGTTACTGGTACCACCCTGCACGAGAATTATTGGTTTTGTAATTTGGAATTAAAGTAGCTATCTCACATTGGTAGCGAGGAGTGCTGCTGCTTATCCCTCCATGCGGGTTTTGAAAGTACATGTATTGCTGCTGACCCGCTGGGTGTTGATTTAAAAGTACAAGAGTGCGACGCAACGATGCTGAATAGATTTACTAAAGTTGGGACAAAAAAAAATCCCACTTCGTAAAGCGGGATTCTATAAAATTATAATTATGGTATTACGCGATTGCCTTCTGCTGCACGCTTTCTTTTTTGGTTACTAAAGAGTAAGCTCCAAATAAAATAGCAGAGAAAAACAGG
>JAQBNN010000044.1 GCA_028288505.1 Segetibacter sp.
GGTCAAGGTGGAAAATTTGTAAGAAGCGCTGGTGCAAGTGCACAGCTTAGTAATAAGGAAGAGAAGTACGCGGTATTGAAAATGCCAAGTGGTGAGTTAAGAAAAGTGCTTATCAATTGTTACGCTACTGTAGGTGTTGTAAGTAACAGCGATCATAGCCTTCAAAGCATGGGTAAAGCTGGTCGCAACGTATGGAAGGGTATTCGCCCTCGTGTACGTGGTGTAGCTATGAACCCGGTAGATCACCCAATGGGTGGTGGTGAAGGTAGAGCTTCTGGTGGTCAGCCTCGTAGCAGAACTGGCCAGTACTCTAGAGGTTTAAAAACGAGAACCAAAGGAAAATCTAGCGATAAGCTTATTATCCAGAGGAGCAACGGTAAAAAATTAGCTAAATAAACAATTTGAATAGGTGGTAATTCGAAAGTTGAAGCCACAACAGAATTTCAAATTTTCAAATTAACAATTAACTCATAAGAAATGGGTCGTTCGATTAAAAAAGGTCCTTACGTAGCTGCAAAATTAGAAAGCAAAGTGCTTACTATGAATGACGGTGGTTCGAAGAAATCAGTCATTAAGACATGGTCACGCCGTTCCACAATCACTCCTGACTTTGTAGGACATACTTTCGCAGTTCACAATGGTAACAAGTTTATACCTGTATATGTAACTGAATTTATGGTAGGACATAAGCTGGGAGAATTTGCACCAACACGTAACTTCAAAGGACACTCTAACAAGAAATAAAAAGCGTTTAACGTTTAAAAGTTAAGGTTTAAAGTCGAGAACATTAAACCTTGAGGTTTAAACCTACAACTTATATAAAATGGAAGCAGTAGCTAAACTAAACAACTATCCAACTTCGCCGCGCAAAATGCGTTTGTTGGCTGATCTTATTCGTGGAATGCAGGTTGAAAATGCCATTGCAACTCTTGAACATCATCCAAAGCATCCAGCTACGCCATTAGGCAAATTGCTGAAGAGTGCTATAAACAACTGGGAGCAGAAGAATGAAGGCACTAGTGCCGCTGATGCTAACCTGGTAGTTAAAACGATAATGGTTGATGGTGCAAGAACATTACGTCGTATGCGTCCGGCTCCTCAAGGTCGTGGATACAGAATACGTAAGCGTAGTAATCACGTAACGATTATTGTCGATACTAAAACAACAGAAGTTTCTAAGAACGTTTATGGTTCTTATGATAGGGCTTCAAAAAAATAATCATTCGTAAAACTTATATAACCAGAATATGGGTCAGAAAACAAATCCTATTGGTGCAAGGTTAGGAATAATCCGCGGTTGGGAAAGCAATTGGTACGGTAATCACAAAGATTTCTCTACTAAGCTTATTGAGGACAATAAGATCAGAACTTATCTTAATGCCCGTATCAACAAAGGTGGTATCGCTAAGATAGTTATCGAGCGTACACTAGGAAAACTAATTATCACCATCCACACTTCTAAGCCAGGTATCATCATTGGTAAAGGTGGTGGAGAGGTTGATCGAATTAAGGAAGAGCTTAAGAAGCTTACAGCGAAAGATGATGTTCAAATAAACATTCTTGAAATTCGTCGCCCTGAAATGGATGCTAATATAGTAGCTGATACTATTGCACGCCAAATCGAGAACCGTATCAACTATAAGAGAGCTATTAAAATGGCGATCGCATCTGCATTACGTATGGGTGCTGAAGGTATAAAGATAAAAGTTGGTGGACGTTTAGGTGGTGCTGAGATTGCCCGTAGCGAAGAGATCAAACAAGGTCGTACTCCATTACATACTTTCCGTATGGATATTGATTACGCTAGTGTATTTGCTCTTACAGTTTATGGTAAAATCGGTATTAAAGTATGGATCTGTAAAGGTGAAGTACTAGGAAAAAGAGAATTGAACCCGAACTTTGTAGGTGGTAAAGAAGGTGGCGAAAGAAGGGATGGTGGTGCACGTGGTGGAGACGACAGAGGTGGATTCCGTGGTGGAGACAGAAGAGACAATAACCGTGGTGGTGCCGGCGATAACAGAGGCGGTGGAGACAGAAGAGATAATAGAGGTGGTGGAACTGGTGGTGGCAGAAGATAATTCTCAGCTTTCCAAGACCCTTAAAATAAATAATTGATTAATTAAGGTCGTCAGCAATGATAACCTGAAACTTGAAACTATAATAAGATGTTACAGCCGAAAAGATCGAAGCACAGGAAAATGCAGAAAGGCCGCATGAAGGGTGATACCAAACGTGGCGCTACCCTTTCCTTTGGCTCGTTTGGTTTGAAAGCATTAGATTCTGTATGGTTAACAAACCGTCAAATAGAATCTGCGCGTCAGGCAATGACCCGTTCAATGAAACGTGAAGGTAATGTGTGGATCCGTGTTTTTCCTGACAAGGTAATTACGCATAAGCCTGCCGAAGTAAGGATGGGTAAGGGTAAAGGTAACCCTGAATATTGGGCTGCTGTGGTACAACCAGGACGTATCATTTTTGAAGCGGATGGTGTATCTGAAGAAGTTGCTAAAGCGGCATTTGCGCTTGCTGCACAAAAACTTCCTATCCAAACCAAATTTGTAGTTCGTAGAGAATTGCAGGGATAAAACAATGTGCTAATTAGTTAATGTGCTAATCTGCTAATTGGAGAAATGAAAAATTAGATTTTAAACATTAGCACATTAGCACTATATCACATTATCAAATTAAAAGAAATGGCTAATAAGAAATTTGAATTTAATAAGAGCATTAAAGACTTCAATCTTGAAGATCTGAAGGCCCGTGTCCAGGAAGATGAACTTCGCCTAAAGAAGCTTGAGTTTGCTCATGCAATCACTCCTCTGGAAAATCCAATGAGCATCCGCGCTTTAAGAAGAGAAGTTGCTCAGTTAAAAACTGAATTAAAGAAAAGAGAGTTAGGCGCATAACCTAGCCCATAACAAGCAAACATATGTTAGAAAGAAATTTGCGTAAAATCAGGATCGGGGTGGTTAGCAGCAACAAGATGGATAAAACCGTTACTGTAGCTGTTGAAAGAAAAGTAAAGCACCCTCTTTACGGTAAGTTCATCAAAAAAACTACCCGTTTTCATGCACACGACGAGAAGAACGAGTGCAGTATTGGAGATGTTGTAAAGATCATGGAAACCCGCCCACTTAGTAAAACTAAGCGTTGGAGACTGGTTGAGGTTGTAGAGAAAGTGAAGTAATTGCTTGCGGCTGTAAAGCCATAAGCCTGGACAATATTGAAATTAAAAATTTGTTATTCGCTATTAGGATTAACTAATAGCTCAAAGCTAAAACAATGATTCAGCAAGAAAGCAGATTGAATGTAGCTGATAATAGCGGTGCCAAAGAGGTTTTGTGCATTCGTGTATTAGGCAACTCTGGCCAGGATTACGCTAGGATCGGTGATAAGATTGTTGTTACCGTAAAGGATGCAATGCCTGCTGCTGGTGTAAAAAAAGGTACTGTTTCAAAAGCAGTTATCGTAAGAACTAAAAATAAATTACGTCGTAAAGACGGTTCTTATATTCGTTTTGATGACAATGCAGTTGTATTGTTAAACAACTCTGACGAACCAAGAGGTACACGTATTTTTGGGCCCGTTGCAAGAGAGTTGAGAGATAAAGGTTATATGAAGATTATCTCTTTGGCTCCTGAAGTTCTTTAAGTTAATGGTGTGCAGTAAGTAGTAAGTTCAAGAACTTGCCGCTGACACACCAGGAGAATAAAGACCAACAGTACAAGTGAGTGACACAACAGAAGTTCAGTAAAGAACAAAAGTTAGTCAACAAAAAAATATTTGCGAAGTCGGAAATTTCGCATGATACATAAAAATTAAATATCGTGAGCAACAGATTTAAACCTAAATACAACATCAAAAAAGGCGACCAGGTGGTAATTATCGCCGGTGATGATAAAGACCTTAAAAAGCCCCGCACGGTGCTTGAAGTTATCGTTGACAAAGGTCGTGTTGTAGTTGAAGGCGCAAATATAATTACCAAGCACACCAAGCCTAGTGCTCAAAACACTAAAGGTGGATTGGTAAAAAGAGAAGCTTCCATTAACCTTAGTAACGTAATGTTATGGGATGCTAAAACCGGTAGCGCTACCCGAGTGAAGCGTGACCGTACAGATGGTAAACTAGTTCGTATCGCTAAAAAATCAGGGGAGGCCATTAAATAATGAGTACTACAACTTACGCTCCGAGATTAGCAGACAAGTACAAAAAAGAAGTTGTACCTGCTTTAATGAAAAAATTTGGATATACATCCATTATGCAAGCTCCTCGGTTAGAGAAGATTTGCCTTAACCGTGGAGTAAACGGTGCCGTTACAGACAAGAAACTGGTTGATGTTGCAGTTGATGAACTTAGCAATATCTCTGGACAGAAAGCTGTAGCTACAATGTCTAAGAAAGATATCTCAAACTTTAAGTTGAGAAAAAATATGCCAATTGGTGCAAGGGTAACTTTGCGTGGTGTAAAAATGTATGAATTCTTAGATAGGCTTATCGCAGTTTCTTTACCACGTGTACGTGACTTTAAAGGTATTAACGATAAAGCTTTCGATGGTCGTGGAAACTATACTTTAGGTGTTACCGAGCAAATCATTTTCCCTGAAATTGATATTGACAAAGTAAACAAGATTACTGGTCTTGATATTACTTTCGTTACTACTGCTAACACTAACGAAGAGGCTTACGAGCTGTTGAAAGAAATGGGTATGCCTTTCAAAAACATTAAAAAAGATAATCAATAATATTTTATGGCAAAAGAATCCGTAAAAGCCAGGCAGAGAAAGAGAGAGCGCATGGTAGCAAAGTTCGCTGTAAAGCGTGCTGCATTAAAAGCAGAAGGAAACTACGCTGCTTTGGATGAGTTACCAAAGAATGCTTCTCCTGTTCGATTAAAAAATCGTTGCCAGCTTACCGGCCGTCCAAGGGGATATATCAGGTATTTTGGTTTGAGCAGAAACATGTTTCGCGACATGGCTTTGGCAGGCAAAATTCCAGGTATAACAAAAGCTAGCTGGTAAAAATAGTTTTTGATTTGGTTACCGGCATTCGTTTTCATGGCGTCATCGTTGCGTCGCATTACGTTCTCCGGTAGTACAAAGGGCGTCTAAGGGTTTATACTCCAGTCCTTAAAACCAACTCAAAGCAGTAAATAGAAAGATATTCTAGGATATCGCATTGTAACAACATTATAAATACTCAATTACTCAACAATGGTAACTGATCCTATAGCAGATTTTTTAACCCGTATTCGTAACGCCCAAATGGCTAACCACAGGATTGTAGAAATTCCTGCAAGTAACCTAAAGAAGCGCATGACCGAGATCCTTTACGAAAAAGGTTACATCCTAAAATATAAATTCGAGGACGATAGCAAACAAGGCATAATTAAAATTGCCTTGAAGTACGATCCAACTACAAAAGTTCCTGCTATCCAAAGTTTAGAAAGAGTAAGCCGTCCAGGTTTACGTCAATACTCTAAGCCTGAAGGTTTCCGCAGGGTAAAGAACGGTTTGGGCATTGCAATCATCTCTACATCAAAAGGTGTGATGACTGATAAAGAAGCTAAAACGCAAAATGTAGGTGGAGAAGTTCTTTGCTACGTTTATTAATATATTCAGACGGTCTGAAGGTTGAAAATGCTTTCAGACCTGTCTTTAAATAAAAGGTTGATGTGATAATTTAAGTTCTCTATACGGTAACTGAACACTATCAGCTCACATTTTCAAAAGAACAAACTTCATTAATTTTCAAATCGAAATTATGTCTCGTATAGGTAAACAACCGGTTACATTGGCACAAGGAGTAACACTAACAGTTAGTCCAGAAAATGTAATCACAGTAAAAGGCCCAAAGGGTACACTTACCCAGGCAATTGACAGAGATATTACTGTTGCCGTTAATGGTACAGAAATTAATATCACTCGTCCTACTGATCAAATCCGTCACCGTGCTATGCATGGTTTGTACAGGTCTTTAATCTCTAACATGGTTAAAGGTGTAACCGAAGGTTTTACTAAGCAACTAGAGTTAGTGGGTGTAGGTTACAAAGCAACCAATGCCGGTAATACATTAGACCTTTCATTAGGTTTTTCTCACAACATCATCTTCGACATTCCTAAAGAAGTTACTGTTGCTACTTTAACCGAGAAAGGACAAAATCCTAAGATTACTTTAGGAAGTATCGACAACCAGTTACTGGGAGCTGTTGCTGCAAAAATTCGTAGCCTGCGCAAGCCTGAACCATACAAAGGAAAGGGTGTTCGTTACTCTGATGAGTACATTCGTAGAAAAGCTGGTAAAGCTGCTGGTAAGTAAGATTAGTAATGCAACTTCACCCTTGCTTAATTAAAGATTAGCAGATGCAGTGTGCGACGCAACGATGCTCAATTAAAAAACTGAACTTGACTACATAAAAATTTCCCGGCAGAATCGGGAAGTAAATAAAAATAAAGATGGACAAATTAATTAAAAGGCAGAAAATCAGGTACCGCATTCGCAAGAAGATAGCGGGTACTGCAACCAAACCTCGCCTTAGTGTTTTTAGAAGCAATTCTGAAATCTATGCTCAACTCATCGATGATACAACTGGTCAAACTTTGGCTGCTGCATCTTCAAGAGAAAAAGACATTGCTGCCCAACCTGCTCCTAAAGTAGAGAAAAGCAAAATGGTAGGTGCTGCAATTGCACGTAAAGCAACTGAACTTGGATTAACAACTTGCGTTTTCGACAGAGGTGGTAACTTGTACCACGGCCGTGTAAAAGCGGTTGCCGATGGTGCAAGAGAAGGTGGTCTTCAGTTCTAAAAAATAAATTAAAGTAAGGTTGCAGGAAACTGCAACCTTCTCATAAAATTCGTAACAAGTAATTCGTAAATAATTACAATGTCAAAAGCAATCTTAAATAAGGTAAAAGGCGGAGACCTGGAGCTTAAAGAGAAAGTAGTAGCTATTAATCGTGTGGTTAAGACTACTAAAGGTGGACGTACTTTTAGTTTTTCTGCTTTAGTAGTAGTGGGCAACGGCGCTGGAGTTGTTGGTCATGGCTTAGGTAAGGCAAAAGAAGTGCAGGAAGCTATCACAAAAGGAATTGAAGATGCCAAGAAGAACTTAATAAAAGTTCCTATTATGCACGGAACTATTCCTCACGACCAACTTGCAAAAGAAGGAGCTGCCAAAGTTCTTATTAAGCCTGCCGCTCACGGTACTGGTGTACTTGCAGGTGGTAGCATGCGTGCTGTACTTGAAAGTGCTGGTCTAACTGATATTTTAGCTAAGAGCCTTGGTTCTGCTAATCCTCATAACGTGGTAAAAGCTACTTTTAAAGCACTAGCTATGTTGAGAGAGCCAATTGCGATAGCAAAAACAAGGAACATTAATTTGAAGAAAGTATTTAACGGATAATATAGTAAGTAGTCAGTAGTCTATTGATTAGTGAGCTACGACTTAACGATCAGAAAAATTTTATCATGAAAAAGATCAGGATCACGCAAGTTAAAAGCGTTATTGATAGACCAGAAAGAGCGAAGAAAACAATGGTTGCTCTGGGCTTAAATAAAATGAATGCTTCTGTAGAAGTTGAAGCTACTCCTCAAATATTAGGAATGGTTACAAAAGTTAACCACCTGATAAAGGTTGAAGAACTAGCATAATTAAGAATCAGAAATAGGTAATCTGCAAAAGATTGGTTTATTTCACTGCCCTTTTTTAAATAACAACATAGCGAGGGGAATTAACCCCGTTGAGTAAAAATTAATAAAATGAAATTACATACATTAAAACCTGCAAAAGGTTCAACCCACAAAGAGAAGCGTCTGGGTCGTGGTGAAGCATCGGGTAAAGGTGGTACAGCTACAAAAGGAAACAAAGGTGGACAAAGCCGTGCTGGTTACTCTAGCAAAATGGGTTTTGAAGGTGGACAGATGCCAATTCAGCGACGTATTCCTAAGCGTGGGTTTAAGAATATTAACCGTATTGAATATAAAGTATTTAACCTTGGTCAAATAGATCATATTGTTGAGAAGTATGGTTTCACCGATTTTTCGGCAGAGAACTTATACATCAATGGTTTAATTAACCGTACTGATCTTGTAAAGATCTTGGGTAACGGAGAGCTAAAAGGTAAGGTTACTTTTAAAGTTAACGCAATTAGCGGAAAAGCCCAGGCTTCTATCGAAGCTGCCGGTGGTACCGTAGAGATTGTAAAGTAATTTTAACGATATTTGACGCATCAAAAGATGCGTCTTTTTGGCTTTAAGAGATTAACCCTACAACACACACAACCAGTGAAAAAACTATTTCAAACTTTTAAGAATATTTGGACCATTGAAGAATTGCGTAACAAAATACTTGTTACGTTAGCTTTAGTGTTAACCTACCGTTTTGGTACACACATTGTGCTACCAGGTATGGATCCCCAGATATTGGAAGCAGCCCAGGCAAATTCAGATAAGGGTGGCGGATTGCTTGGGTTGTTTGACACTTTTGCCGGAGGAGCCTTTTCACAGGCTTCTATTTTGGCTTTAGGTATCATGCCTTACATTTCTGCGTCCATTTTTATGCAGCTAATGACCATACTTGTTCCCCAGCTACAAAAGGTGCAGAAGGAAGGTGACAGTGGTCGTAAAAAGATCAACCAGTGGACTAGGTACTTAACTGTTGTAGTTACTGCTTTCCAGGCAAGTGCTTATGTAGCTTACTTAAATAGCCCCGGCTATGTAGAGGCGATCATTCCATCATTCCAACCGTATTTTGTTGTATCTACCATTGTTACATTAACAGCTGGAACATTATTCGTAATGTGGCTTGCTGAAAAAATACAGGATAAAGGTTTAGGCAACGGAACTTCAATCATTATCATGGTTGGTATTCTTGCTCGTTTGCCACAAGCTATTGCTCAGGAGTTTACTGCAAAGCAAGCTACAGGCGGCGGTGGATTGCTAATCTTTTTAATAGAAATCGCTATTCTTATAGCCATCATCATGGGAATTATAATTCTTGTTCAGGGTGTGCGTAAAATTGCGGTTAACTATGCCAAGCAAATTGTAGGAAATAAGCAATTTGGTGGAGCAAGACAATTCTTACCAATTAAGGTGAATATGGCCGGTGTAATGCCTATCATCTTTGCCCAGGCAATAATGTTTTTACCGACTTTGTTTTCTTTTACCAATACCGAATCGGGTATGGGTATTGCGAAAGTTTTTGGTGACCATAGTAACTTCTGGTACATGTTAGTGTACTCAGTAATGGTAATTGGTTTTACATTCCTTTACACAGCTTTGATCTTTAACCCAAAACAAATGGCAGAAGATCTTAAGCGTAACAACGGTTTCATTCCGGGTGTAAAACCAGGACAACCTACCGCTGATTACATTGGTTCTATCATGGATAAGATCACCCTACCAGGAGCAGTTTTCCTTGCACTTGTAGGTATCCTTCCTGGCTTTGCGCAGCGTTTGGGTGTCACTTCAGCATTCTCTACTTTCTTTGGAGGTACCAGTTTGCTAATCATGGTAGGTGTTATTCTTGATACACTTCAGCAGATCGAAACACAGTTATTGATGCGTCAATACGATGGTTTAATGAGCAGCGGAAGAATTCAGGGCAGGCAACAAACCGTTACGCAGGCTTCTTATTAATTACTTTCTTCTAACTTATAATAATAAACCTGCCTGGTCTCCATGGCAGGTTTATTTGTAAAATGAGCAGACCTAAGAATATGATCTTTTATAAAACAACTGCAGAAGTAGAACTTATGCGGGAAAGCTGCCGGGTTGTAGCCAATGCAATTGCAGAAGTAGCTAAATCTTTAAAGCCTGGCACTACAACAAAACAGGCAGACAAAATTGCCTTCGAATTTATCAAGGACAACAAGGGTGTACCCTCTTTTTTAAATTATAAGGGTTTCCCCTTCACCGCGTGCATTTCAGTTAACGATGCCGTGGTCCATGGTTTTCCTACCAACGACGTTATTAAAGAAGGCGATGTTATCTCCGTAGATATCGGCGTTTTCAAAAATGGTTTCCATGGCGACAGTGCCTACACATTTGCCATTGGCGAAGTTGGCGATGATGTTTTGAAACTTCTGAAGGTAACCAAAGAATCGTTGTACAAAGGAGTTGAAAAAGCGCACCATGGTAACAGGGTAGGAGATATCGCTTACGCCATACAGGAGTATACCGAAAGAAAGCACGGTTACGGCGTTGTAAGAGAACTTGTAGGACACGGCTTAGGAAGAGCACTCCACGAAGATCCGCAGGTGCCTAATTTTGGTAAAAGAGGTACCGGCCCTAAATTGAAAGACGGGATGGTAATAGCCATCGAACCGATGATCAACATGGGCGTTAAGGAAGTGTTTTACGATGACGATGGCTGGACTGTTAGAACAAAAGACCGCAAGCCTTCTGCGCACTACGAGCATACGGTATGCGTAAGAAAAGGCAAAGCCGACATCCTTTCAACTTTTGAAAGTATTGAGCAAGCCGAGAAAGCAAATGAAAACTTGAACTCCAGTTATTTGTAAATTTTTGGTACCAACATTTGTTCCCTGGTTTAGCATTGTTGCGTCGCATTTCGTTCATCTTTAGGTACTATTATTATACTTTTCCTAATTTATATTATTAACCCTCCCGCTTGCAGGAGGGTTTCTTTTTTTATACAAACTATTACAATGTTATATCCTCTGTTTCCTAATATAGTTTTCATCACTTCTGTTATTTTTGCAACCCATGGAAAGTAGTAACGCGAAGAAATTAGTAGTAATTGGGGGAGGTGCTGCGGGCTTCTTTTGCGCCATTAATGCTGCCCGTTTAAATCCGTCACTTCAGGTTACTATAGTAGAGAAATCTTCAAAGCTACTTTCTAAAGTAAGGGTAAGCGGTGGTGGTCGTTGTAATGTTACCCATGCCTGTTTCGAAATTGCGCCCTTGGTAAAAAGATACCCTCGTGGTACAAAATTTCTTAAAAAGACTTTTCATCAATTCAATACTGTCCATACCGTTGAGTGGTTTGAGCAAAGAGGTGTAAAATTAAAAACAGAAGAAGATGGAAGAATGTTTTCCATTACAAACAGCTCTCAAACTATTATTGATTGCCTGCTTAAAGAGGCCAACAAATTCGGAGTGGACGTACTTCTTAATCGCGACGTAAAGCAGATTGAAAACGCGGGGGCTGGCTTCAAATTAAGGTTTGCAAATTCAGAAGAATTAAAAGCAGATTCTGTGGTGGTAGCAACCGGTGGCTTCCCAAAATCTTCAATGTTCGATTGGTTTAAAGCGCTAGGGCACACCATTGAAGAACCGGTACCGTCATTATTTACTTTCAACATGCCTAACAATCCTATTACCCAATTAATGGGTGTAAGTGTAGAGCATGCTAAAGTGAAAGTGATTGGAACTAAACTAGAGGACGAAGGTCCCTTGCTTATTACGCACTGGGGCATGAGCGGACCTGCTATTCTAAAATTGTCAGCTTGGGGAGCAAGGGAACTAGCGAATAAGAATTACCATTTTACCATGACGGTTAACTGGACTGGCAGTTTTAATGAGCAAAGTGTACGAGAAAGGTGGCCGCAAATAAGGCAACAACATAATCTCCAAAAAATATCAAATCGCAATCCTTTTAATCTTCCAGCCCGCCTTTGGAATTATCTTCTACAACAAAGTGACGTTGCCGAAGATATACGTTGGGCCGATCTTGGGGCAAAAGAGCAAAACAAACTAATCAAAAACCTCGTCGCACAGGAATTTGAAGTTAAGGGCAAGACTACTTTTAAGGAAGAGTTTGTAACCTGCGGCGGAATTAAACTAAGCGAAGTTGACGCGAATACAATGCAGAGCAAACTTGTTCCAAACCTCTATTTTGCTGGCGAAGTGATGGATGTAGATGGTGTAACGGGAGGCTTTAACTTTCAACATGCCTGGACGAGTGGCTGGATTGCTGCAAAGGCCGTTGCTAAAAACACTTTGTAATCGAGCTAACCTCGGCAGGCTATTTACTAATTAGTTGAATAATGATAAAAAGTACAAGAGTGCGACGCAACGGCTGCTTGGTAGAATTGTAATGTTTGCCAAAAAAAACATTCACGCCATTCATCCTTTTTTATCAGCCTTAAGTTCTCCTTTTCTTCCACTCATGAAGAACTTTAGATTTCATTATTAATTTCGGGGATACGAGAGGCGCTTCAAGTATATTTAGGAACTTAAACCATTTTTACATGAAAGAATTTTTCCTAATCTCTGCAATAACCCTAAGTGTAGTAGGAATGGAGACACTTGCTCAAACTCCACCCGCACCCGCCGGCGTTCAGCCAAAAGTCCCTATTGCCGATACAGCAAAAGTTATAAAGCCTACTATTGTTGAAAAAGTAAAAACAAGCAAAAAATCCGATGGACTTTTTACCGTTTACCAAGACACAGCTACTGGCAGTGTTCAGTTGTACGTTCGGAAAGACCAACTAGGTAAGGAGTTTATTTATCAAAGTTTTGCTTTAAGTGGGCCAACAAGTTTGTATTTGAATCAAAGTATGCACAGGGCTACGGCAGTGTTTAGAGTAAAAAAAGCATTTGATAAATTGGAGTTCGAAGAGGTAAATACCTCTTTCTATTACGACAAAAACAACCCAGTGAGTAAAACAGCTGGGGTAGATGTACCTGAAGCTGTTTTTTTAGCTGAGAAATATACGGCAGAAGATGATAGTGGTTACCTGGTTAGTGCCGACGGGTTATTTCTAAGCGAAAAACTAGACCCTGTAAAGCCTTTAACGCCGCCAGGCGTAACTCCGGGAGCAATGTTTACATTGGGTAGTCTTAATCCTGCTAAATCTAAATACTACAGTGTTCGTTCTTTTCCAAAGAACACTGATATACTCGTAGATCTTGCTTATGATAATCCTGCCCCGTATAATGGAGGAGGAAAAGACATAACTGATGCCCGCTATGTAAGGGTTAGAATGCAGCATACATTTATTGACATACCGCAGAACAGCTTTACTGCCCGCCTCGATGATCCACGTATTGGATACTTTACCCAGGAAGTAAATAACCAGACAAGTGTGGACGTTACGCCTTACCGAGATCCTATCAATCGTTGGAACCTGGTAAAGAAAGATGCTTCTGCTGCTATAAGCGAGCCTGTTGAACCAATAGTTTGGTACATCGAAAACACTACACCGGTTGAGTATCGACAGACAATAAAGGAAGCAGGTGAAAAGTGGAATGAAGCTTTTGAGATAGCAGGTTTCAAAAATGCGGTTGTAATGAAGGTTATGCCTGAGGATGCTGATTTTGATGCAAACGATATTCGTTACAATGTTATCCGTTGGGTTTCTTCAGCTAATCCTCCTTATGGAGCTATCGGCCCCAGCTTTGTAAATCCTCGTACAGGTCAAATTCTTGGATCTGATATTACTGTTGAGTGGTACAGCGGAAGTGCAACGCCAATATTTGACGAATTGTTTAATGGTCTTTCAGCTGAACCTGCTGCACTTCAATTTCCGGGCATGAAGCACAACCCTTATGCCTGTACTTTAGCTGGCGTACTTAAAGGCCAGTTTACTACAGGTCTTACAACATTAGATGCTGCAGGTGCTCCTGAAAGTGAAATGAAAGAAATGCACAAGCAGTTTCTGTATTACCTTATCCTACATGAAATGGGGCACACAATGGGATTAAACCATAACATGAAAGCAAGCCAGATGTTGAAGTTTTCTGAATTGCATAATAAAGCTATTACCCGTACTAAAGGTTTAACTGGCAGTGTAATGGATTATCCTGCCATCAACATAAGCCTCGACAGAAGCAAGCAAGGTGATTACTATACCACAAAACCCGGCCCTTACGATATGTGGGCTATCGAGTATGGCTATACACCTGTTGCTGTGGCACAGGAAGAGGCTTTCCGTAAAAAAATATTAAGCCGTAGTGTAGAGCCAGATCTTGCCTTTGGTAACGATGCTGATGATATGCGTGCTCCCGGTAAAGCAATTGATCCTCGCATAAACATTGGTGACATGAGCAGCGACGCAATGGCCTTCGCCGAGGAAAGGTTTAAACTGGTGAATAACGTTATGGGTAAGCTGAAAGACAAATACAGCAAAAGTGATAAAAGCTATGCTGAACTAAGAAGCCGTTTTAACAACTTGCAGGGCCAAAGATCAGCAATGATCAACGCGGTAAGCCGTTATGTTGGCGGTGTTATGATCGACCGCAGTTTTATTGGTCAAATAACTACTGCAAAGCCCTACACGCCGGTTTCTTTAGCTCAACAAAAGAAAGCTGTTGAAATGCTAAACAAATACGTGTTTGCGCCTAATGCTTACGATGTTGATATGCATTTGTATCCTTATCTGCAAACCCAGCGCCGGGGCTTCAATTTCTTTACTTCAACTGAAGATCCTAAAGTTCCTTCTATGTATGTAGGCCTTGCTGGTGGTGCCTTGGGTCACATTCTACATCCGATTACTATGCAACGTATTACAAACAGTCGCTTGTATGGTAACCAATACTCTTTGGTAGAAGTAATGAAAGACCTAACAAGCGGGGTTTTTGATGCTGATATGGCGGGTAGCGTAAACATCTATCGCCAATACCTGCAAACGGCATTTGTAAAAAATACCCTCGCTCTCATCGATCCTAAAGCACCGGTTGACGAAATGAGCAAAGCAGCAGCATTGTATACAATTAAAAAGTTGAAAGCAAAATTGGCTGTAGCTGTTGCTGGCAACGAGGAAACAAAAGCCCACAGGGCCAACTTAGTTTTTATTATAAATAATGCACTTGAAGCAAAGTGATATTTAAGTAGCCAGCAAACGAATTTCTATTAAACTTTCGTTGCGTCGCACTCTTGTACTACAACAAATAAATCAAAGAAAGCCTGCTCCATAACCCGGGGGCTTTCTTTTTTTAAATTAACTAAATAAAAAAGCCTGCAGAAGCAGGCTAATGGTTTAAAATCAGAACGTGGTTCTGCTAATTCTTAATAGGAATGGATGGGGGTTATAATATTCTTATCTAATCTTCTCAAATTTAGGAATGAGTTTAATAGTTGTTTATGCAACCGTCAGCAAGGTAACAATAATTAATATTAAAAATGTATATAGATAAAATAGACAGTAAAATTAATACAAAATAGAAAAAAAAGTAGAATAAAGCGCTGCCGACGAACGTAATGCGACGCAACGATGATTAATCGGAGAGGTGAGGCTGGTCACAAAGTCTTTTTTAGGTGAACATTAAAACGCAAAAACAAAAATTTGGAGAGATGGTTTGTTAGTTTTTATCTTGATAATTGATTTTTGACTGTAATCCAAATCTTACTGTTTTTTTAATTTTTAATTTTTAATTTTTCGTTATCCCTTGCCTACCTTTGCTGTCCCGAATAAAAAAACTCCTCGGGATTTATTTATGGCTGAAAATGAAATTATTAACCCAAACGCTGATGCACAGGAGACTGCAACGGTAGCTGAACAAGCTGCTGACGCAACTACAGCGACAACAAATTTACCTGTTGGGGAAGCTACTGAAGAAGTAGAGACCCAAGCCCAGGCGCCGCAGGCAACTGAAGCACCAAAGGCTGAAACTGCGGTTGAAGCACCCGAAGCAAAGGCAAAGCCTGAGCCTAGAGTTGAAACTCCACACGACGACTTTGACTGGAGTATTGACAAACGCAACGTTAGTACTTACAACAAAGAAGAAAGAGAAAAGTACGACAGTGTTTACGACAACACTTTTGTACAGATCAACGATGCTGAGATTATTACAGGTAATGTAGTTGGTCTTACTAAAACTGATGTTGTTATCAACATTGGCTTTAAATCAGACGGTCTTATTTCTCTAAACGAATTTCGTGATCTTCCTAATCTTAAAGTTGGTGACGACGTTGAGGTTATGGTTGTTGAAAAGGAAGACAGGGCAGGTCACCTTCACCTATCTCGTAAGTCTGCAAGGATCTACCGTGCTTGGGAAAGAATTGTTGAAGTACACAAGACTGGTGAGGTTATTACCGGTACTGTTACCAGCAAAACTAAAGGTGGATTGATCGTTGACGTGTTTGGAATGGAGACATTCTTACCAGGTTCTCAGATCTACGTTAAGCCGTTTACAGATTACGACCAGTTCGTTGGTAAAACAATGGAATTTAAAGTTGTTAAGGTTAACGAAGCAATTAAGAATGCCGTTGTATCTCACAAAGCCCTAATC